>CAZHUR010000197.1:0-5289 GCA_964535395.1 uncultured Acidimicrobiales bacterium | reverse complement strand
CGCCAGACCTGCGTCATTCCCAGTTTTTCACCAACGATGGCTTTGGTGGCCATAGTTCTCATTCCTTTGAGCTTTCGGGGAAAGCTTCGGTGTGAAGTTCGGTTTGTTTTGCGGGTTGTGACACCCGCTCACGCAAACGCTCCGCATGGCAGGGCCAAGCGGAGCGCAATTTCGGTTTTGCTCACTGGTTTCCGGGGGCCTGGTGAGACGTCGATTGTGTTCTGAAGGACTCGATAATTGCTTGAGAACTCAGGTGTTCGGCTGTCGAGGACGAGTAAACCCGCCGCGACGTCGAACGCACAGCTTGATCACTCTAACCAGGACTCCCGCAACCACCAACTCCGTTCGCGCGAACAACCTCGATTGAGACCCCTGCCACTCGACCTATGTCGCCCAAACATCACCTTGTTCTATTATTGGGCCATGACCCCATCGGCTGCGAGAAGCACTGACAACGTCATTTACGCAGACTTCGGCGCTCGGTCCGCCGAAAGCCACGACCCGCGGGAATGGAATCAGCCCGTCGATTGGTCCGAGGTCACCGGTCAGCTAACAAACGAGATGGACCCGCCCGAGGCCGAAGGTGATGCCACGGTGCTTTACCTTCACCCTTCGAAGAAGACAGGTTACTAAAACCTCGCGTTTGAATGGTTCGTTTGGGCGACCTTGCTAGTAGCTTGCATGGCGAATATCCGATCGATCAAGGATTCGACTCAATGCGAAATCCACGCGCCCTGCGCTCTAACCCGCGGCTCCGTTGGCTAGCCCTGTTCCTCATTCTCAGCACGGTGGCAGCGGCATGTGGTTCCACAGCAACCAACGCAACCTCCGCCGCTGGTGAAGCTGAGGCCGGGGACTGGGAAACAGTCCTTGCCGAAGCCGACGGTCAAACCGTCCAGCTGTGGATGTGGGGCGGCGACCCAATCCTCAACAGCTACATCGAGGACACGGTCGCTCCCATCGTGGCCGAGTCTGGCGTCACGCTCGAACAGGTCCGCATCGATGCAACCTCCGACGGCATCGATCGAATCGTCTCAGAGATCGAAGCCGGTACCGAAGACGGCGCGGTCGACCTGATCTGGGTCAACGGCAGCAACTTCTCTCAAGGCAAAGAAGCCGGACTCTGGGCTCAAGACTGGGTGTCAGCGCTTCCAAACGCCGAGCTGCTCAACCCCGACGACCCAACCCTCTTCAACGACTTCGGCGTACCGACCGACGGCCAAGAAGCACCCTGGAGCCGAGCGGCGTTCACATTCGCTTTCGATTCCGATGTCGTAACCGACCCACCTGCTTCGTTTGAAGAGCTCGCGGCATGGGTTGGCGAGAACCCGGGACGCTTCACCTACCCCGCTCCACCAGATTTCACCGGCTCAGCCTTTGTTCGCCAAGCAGTGCAGGCACTCGGTGAAGAAGAAGCGTTTGCACTCCTCGCTGAGATGCAGCCAAACCTCTGGAACGGTGGCCAGAACCCGCTCGACGAAGCCGAACTCAACACCCTCTTTGGCAACGGTGAAGTCGATCTCGCTATGAGCTACAACCCGAACTTCGTTCAGGTCAACGTCGACCAGGGCATCTTCGCCAACAGCACTCGGCCCTTCATCTTCGAAGGTGGAACGCTCCAGAACGTAAGCTTCCTCGCAATGCCAGCGAACGCAGGATCATCTGCAGGCGCCTCGGTTGCGGTCAACGCAATGCTCAGCGCAGAACTGCAGGCCGAAAAGCTCAGCCAAACCGGAGTGCCCGCAGTGGTCGACATTGGCGATGTTGCTGAGGCAACCGACTTTCGCTTGATCGACTTCGGTACCGCTCTTGCAGAACTTCCCGCCGACGAAGTGCCCGTCCTAGACGAGCGTTGGCGCAACGAAATCCTCGGAGGATAATCACATGTCAGAAGAAGTAACCGACCTCGTAATCATCGGCGGTGGAAGCGCCGGCATAGTTGCAGCAAAGGGTGCAGGCAACGTCAACGCCTCGGTCATCATGATCGAACCGAACGCACCGGGAGGCGATTGTCTTTGGACAGGCTGTGTCCCGAGCAAGCGCATCTTGTCGGCAGCTCACGCGGCCTATGTCATGCGCACGGCAGACATTCATGGCATGACCGCTGTAGAACCCGAGATCGACTTCACCGCGGTCATGTCGAAGATCACCGACTCACAGAACCACATAGCTCATCACGATTCGGTCGAAACAATCGAGAGCTACGGTGCAAAGGTCATTGCTGAACGCGGCGAGTTCATCGGTGAAGGCCAGATCAAGGCAGGCGACCAAGTAATTCGCTACCGCAAGGCAATGATCGCAACCGGCGCCACACCGTTCGTTCCACCAATCCCTGGACTACGAGAGGCAGCACCACTGACTTCCGATTCCATTTGGGAACTGAAAGAGCTTCCGAAGCGAATGGTCGTCATCGGTGCTGGAGCGATTGGCTGCGAGCTTGGCCAAGCCTTTGCCCGACTGGGTTCGGAAGTGACTCTCATCGAAGCAGCCCCACGCATCCTCCCAATGGTTGGACCCCAGGTCGGTGAAGTCGTTGCGAAGCAGATGCGTTCTGAAGGCATGACCGTTATCGAGGGCGAGAAAGTGACGAGCGTCGAAGGCTCAACCGCTGACGGAAACGCTGTCGTCATTGTCGAAGACGAACTCCGTATCGAGACCGACGCCATCCTCGTAGCAGTTGGTCGCAAGGCCAACACCGAGAACCTCGGGCTCGAGACCGTCGGCGTCGAACTCGACGAACGTGGCCATGTAGCGGTCAACGACATGCTTCAGTCCAGCAACAGCCACATCTATGCAGGTGGCGACGTGGTCGGCAAGATGCCATTTACTCACACCGCTGGCCACCACGGGGCGGCGGTTGTGATGAACGCGCTCTTCAAGATTCCGCGAAAGTTCAATCACGACCAGATCCCGTTTGCGATCTTCTGTGATCCCGAGGTTGCGAGCGTCGGCAAGATCGAAGGCAACGACATCGAGACACACCACTTCGAATACGACCAACTCGATCGTGCAGTGACCAGTGGGCACCCGGTCGGGTTCATTGACCTGTTCACCGAGAAGGGAAAGCTTGTCGGCGCAACCGTCGTTGGAGTGTCAGCGGGAGAAACGATCAACGAACTCACCGCACGCGTGACCGCTGGGGCGAAACTCCGCACGGTTGCCTCAATGGTGCGTCCGTACCCGACCTATGGCGAGGCCATCACCAAAGCAGCGAACATCACGCTCAGCGAAGACCTCTTCAACGACCGTAACAAGGCACTGACCGGCAAGGTCCTCAACTTCCTCGGAAAATACGACACTCCTAAGTAATGCCGATGGGGCTCGGCCCTTACCGAAACCAGCCTTCCTCAGCGCTAGTTAACGCAGGCGGGTGAGGATCATGTAGACGCGTTGGACAACGCTTATGGCGACGATGACCGCCCATACCCACATGAGTTGAACCGCGTACGCTGGCAGCGCCAGAATCAGCGCCATTGCCAAGATGGTCTCGAAGCCCTCAGCGAGGCCGGCAGGAAAGTTCAGGCTGCGTTCGTCATCGGCATGGTCGGTACCGGCCGAAGAAATTACGCGTTCAGCGACCAGGCTGGACCAGGCGAGGAAACCAGCCCCGTTGAGGTAGTAGCCCAAGAACACAAACAGCGCAGCGAGACGAGCATCGGGCATTGCCCAACCAATCGCGACCACCATTGAGCCATAGACCGCAAAGTCGGCCATGATGTCCAGGAACCCACCCAGTTGGGTTGGGCCAACCCGCCTTGCCACCGAGCCGTCGAGACCGTCGATGGCGCGATTTGCCAACCACAAACCCAAAGCCACCCACCAGTGATCTGTCACCACCGCCGCAGCTGCAGCCATACCGACCACAAAGCCAATCCCGGTCAGAATGTTTGCAGTGACGCCTCGCGTGACAATGGTTCCGGCAACAGCATCGAGAGGCTGGTCTAAGCGTTGACGAATCGGCGCATCAAACACGGACGCTCCTCTCTTGGGATGCTGCCAGGACTGATCCTGGTCTGCGGGTTGAGTGTGGCTGCATTGGCGGGAGTCGTTTCGGCTTCGCTCCGACCCGGCGCTGTACTGGGTGGAGAGTACGGCACCGATGCGTGGATTCGACTGTTCGAAGACCCAAACTTTCGTCGGGCCGTCTGGTTCACGCTACGGGCAGCACTACTGTCAACAACGCTTTCAGTTGCCATCAGCATTCCCCTAGCCTTTGCGCTCCGGCGGCGAGCGGGGGTAATGCGTGCCCTCGTGGGGGCTCCAATTCCCATTCCACACTTGGTTACAGCGTCTCTCATCGTACTGTGGGTGGGGCCAGGTGGATTGCTAGATCGGCTGTTGTTCGACCTTCCAATCGTCCGAGATTCGCTCGGTCTGGGCGTCGTAATTGTCTACATATTGAAGGAAGTCCCATTTCTGACGATCCTTATTCTCGCTGCGCTTGGCGAAGAGGATCAGTCCCGCGAAGAAGCAGCGCGCACGCTATCGCCGAGCCGTTGGGCTCGCTGGCGGAGCGTTTTGCTGCCACAGCTACGCAGGCCGTTGGCAATCGGGTCGCTGGTCGTTGCCGCCTTCGTCGTGGGTAGCACCGAGGTACCACTGATCGTGGGCCCGCTCACCCCAGACGCACTTACTGTTTGGTCGATCAACGTGGTTCGGATCCGAGGCCCGATCGCACGTGCCGATGCCGCGGCCGGCTTGGTCGTCACCTCAGCGATCGTGATCGTGCTCGCGGTCATCACGATCTGGGTCGCGTTCCGTCGGGGCTCGAGGAAGCCGACATGACCAAAAAGCTCACCAACGTGTGGATTTGGGTCATGGTCGTTCTGCTGATCGGGCCCTTCTTCCTTCTGCCATTCCAGGCCCTTGCCGATGAGTGGCGGGCGCCGGCCATCATTCCGCAACGGTTCGGCCTACGGGGTATCAACCGAGTGCTCGAAGATGGGCTGCTGGTCGAGGCGGTGATCAACTCGGTTCTGGTCGGTGTCCTCGCCGCGACGATCGGCATGTTGTTTGCTTGGCCGGCAGCTCGCGCACTCTCGGGCCTTCAGAACGCCCGCTCCCTCTGGCTGGCTGTGCTCTTGCCGTTGCTGCTTCCACCACTGGTCGTCGGCGAGGGATTGCGAGTGTGGTTTCTGCGGTTCGGCCTGGCAGATTCGATCGCGGGCATCGTTCTGGCCCACCTCGTATTTGTCGTGCCATACGGCGTTCTGATCTTGGCTCCCGGCTTCACCCCGGAGTTACGCACCAGAGAATCGGCAGCGATGATGCTCACCGGAGACCTACGGC
>CAZHUR010000196.1:0-5326 GCA_964535395.1 uncultured Acidimicrobiales bacterium | reverse complement strand
ACACAGGGGTGCACCAGAACGCGACCTTCTGTGTTCAGCCCGACCCGATCTCGGGGATGCAGTGCTGGCATCAGCGCGTCAACGTGACTCCAGCCGAGCAGGGCGATGAGTATGGTGATGTCGTGGTCGACACCGCAAAGTCTCGCGAGGCTTACCTCGAATGGATGGACAAGACACGTCCAGCTGGTACGAACGACAGCGGGTTGCGTCGACCGCTCTGGTATGCACGGCCTCTGAAGCCCAACCCAAACGCGTATCGGCTCTAAGTCAGATCGGTGGCGACTCGTCCTTCGGCTGGTGATTTGGTTGCCGGCGTCTCGGTCGCGCTCGTAGCAATCCCACAATCGCTGGCGTATGCCGAACTCGCAGGCTTGCCCGTCGAGTTAGGCCTCTTCGGTGCGGCGATTCCGGCAATAGCGGCAGCGTTCTTTGTCTCCTCGAAACAACTGCAGACTGGGCCTGTTGCTCTCACTGCGCTCCTGGTGTTTGGCGCTTTGTCACCACTCGCCGAGCCGCTCAGCACCGAGTACATCCAACTCGCTGCTCTGCTGGCGTTGATGGTGGGTGTCGTCCAAGTTGCGTTGGGAGTCTTTGGTGGTGGGCGCTTGGCATCTCTGCTCTCCGAGCCGGTACTTCTTGGCTTCTCTACCGCGGCCGCAACCCTGATCGTGTCGTCGCAGATTCCACGGGTTCTCGATGTAGCTCGTGGTGACGGAACCGTTATCGTCGAGGCGGTCTCGGCAATCCTCAGTCCCGGTGAGTGGCGACTCTCAGCAATTCTCATCTCGATCGGCGTGGCGGCAACGATGATCATCGGACGACGTCTTCACCCTCTCTTTCCGGGCGTTCTGGTAGCGGTCATCCTCGCACTGATCTTCAGCCTCGCTGTCGGCTATCAGGGCGCGACGATTGGAGAGCTGAGCGGCGAGTTTGTCAGCCTCCAAACCAATTTTCAGTGGTCGTCGTTTGGGCAGCTCATCTCTTCTGCCCTCGTCATTGCGCTCGTCGGATTCACAAATCCAGCAGCGATCGGCCGCAAGTTCGCAACCGAAGATGGCGAGGATTGGGACGCCAATCGCGAGTTCGTCAGCCAGGGAGTAGCGAACCTTACCGCTGGGCTGAGCGGTGCCTTTCCCGTCGGGGGTTCGTTCGGGCGGAGTTCACTTAACCGTCAGGCGGGCGCAACGTCGCGCTGGGCTGGTGCGATCACCGGCGTCGTCGTACTCCTAGCGATTCCGTTCACCCCGCAGCTTGCGGCGCTTCCCTCGGCGGTGCTCGGTGCGATCGTGATCGTTGCTGTGGCCAAGTTGATCGAGATCCGACGAATCCTGGGTCTATTTCGGGAAAGCACCGCCCAGGCACTTGTAGCGCTCGGGACATTGATTGCAACGATCGCCTCCGCGCCACAAGTGCACTGGGGTGTTCTCGCTGGCGTCGTGTTTGCGCTCGCAGCCCACGTGATTGGCGAACCGCAGGTCACGACCCTCCCGGACGTCGAATGACTTCTTGCGCAGATTTCACGGCAGTATGAGTTGTGAATGCAAGCAACTTCTACGAGAGATGTGATGACCGACCGAGCTGAGCTGATCGACCGCATCATCGAACAGGCCTCGGCCTATCTGACCAATCCGCCACGCGGTGACGACCCGGTGATCTCACTGGCGTCACCAACGGAGTTGGTAGACACATTCTCCGCGTCGGTCGGGCTCGACTTTGCCAACGACGCAAAAGCTGGTGGCGATGAGGATGTGTTAGCAGCTGTAGAGAAGGTGATCGAGTTCTCGATGCACACGAGTCATCCTCGGTTCGTGAACCAGAACTTTGCTGGCCCCGACCCGATCTCGGTCGTTGGCGACTGGTTGGGAGCGGCGCTCAACACAACGGGAGCGACCTTCGAGGTTGCACCGGTATTCACGATGATGGAGACCGCTGTGCTCTCGAAACTCGGTCGAATCGCCGGCTACCTGCCCGAAGACGGCGAACACCTTCCCACGCTGCCGCCGGGCCTGTTTTGCGCCGGTGGTTCGATGGGAACTCTCTTTGGCCTGCAGTTGGCGCGACACCGTCATCAGCCCGACATCACCACGGCTGGTTCGAACGGTGATCGCCTTGTCATGTTCGTCTCCGACAGTGGTCACTATGCCGCCTCAAAGTCGGCTGCGATCCTGGGGATCGGCACCGAGGGTGTGATCAAGGTGGCGTCCGATCATGAGGGACGAATGCGTCCTGATGCCCTCGAAGCGGCTCTCGAGCAGGCCGTTGCTGAGGGCAAGACTCCGTTCGCGGTGATCGCCACATCAGGAACCACGGTCACCTCGGCATTCGATGATCTCAATGCACTGGCCGACATCTGTGAGGCGAACAACAACCTGTGGTTGCACGTCGACGGTTGCTACGGTGGCTCGGCGCTCTTCTCCGAAAAGGAAGCGCATCGCTTAGCCGGTGTGGAGCGCTCCGACTCGTTCGTGTGGAACCTTCACAAGATGATGGGCATGACCCAGCAGTGCACGGCGCTGCTGGTGAACAAACCCGAGCAACTCGCAGCCTGTTTTGCGGCGCGGGCCGACTACCTGTTCCAGTCCGACAAGCTCAATGCCGAATACGACTCGGGCGACCGAACGTTCCAGTGCGCTCGACGGATCGATGTGCTGAAGCTGTGGCTCACGTGGAAGGCGCGTGGCGACGAAGGCTTTGCCGAGCGCATCGACCACGCGGTCGAGATGGGTGATCACACTCGTGCTCGCATCGCGGCGAGCAATGGCGTGTTCACTCCGCTCGTGTCGGGTGATTTCACCAATGTGGTGTTCGCCTGGGTGCCACCGCACCTACGTCCACTAACTCTTGACGATCCATCGACGCTTCCCGAAGAGGTCCACGCCGAGATGCATGCTAACCCGCCTCGTATCAAGGCTCGAATGCAGGCCGATGGGTCGGGAATGATCGGTTATCAGCCAATCCACGGGCTCAACACGTTCCGAATGATCTGTATGAGTACGACACTTCAAAAGGCCGACATCGATGCACTCCTCGACGCGATCGACACGGCGGGTATGGCGAATCTCTGATGGTCAATTCGGTAAAATCAGTTGTCGATAATATAGAATGAGATGAGATTCTCTGACGGCGGTCAGACCCATCTTGACCTTGACTTCATTGGTCAGGAGCCTCTGTCACCCGCGGCGGTAACGCGGGTGGCAGAGCTTTTGGGGTTGGGCAAGCTCGTCGTGGTGATGGCCGCAGCGAACGCTGCCACCGAGATGTCACTCGCTAGCTGATCGACGTAGCTGCTGAGCGAAGGGCTTCGAGACCTTCGTCGATTTCGTCTGCGGTGACGTTGAGCATTGGCGCCATGCGAACCACGTTGCCGTGCAGTCCGCCCTTGCCCACAAGAAGCTTGTGCGCCTTGGCGGCTTCGAGCATCTCGCTCGCATACTGCGGTGCTGGCTCAGTACCACCGGGGGCGACCGTCTCGAAAGCTTGCATCAGACCACGGCCGCGAGTTTCAGCGATCCACGCCATATCGTCGGTGAGCTGGTCAAGACCAGCCCGGAAGCGGGCGCCCATGACCTTGGCATTGCCCTGAAGGTCGTTATCGAGCACGTAGTTGATCGTGGCAAGGCCACCGGCTGCCGACAAAGGATTGCCACCAAAAGTTGAGAAGTTCAGCACGTTGATCGTGTCCATGATGTCGGCACGAGCAACGACACCAGCGAGCGAAACGCCGTTGCCCACGCCCTTTGCGAAGGTGAGCATGTCGGGAACAATGCCGTGTGCTTGGTAACCCCAGAAGTTGTCTCCCGTACGGCCCCAACCGGTTTGTACCTCATCGGAGATGTAGAGGATGCCTCGGTTATCGAGTTCCTTCTTCATCGACCCGTAGAAACCATCGGGCGGCGTGGCGAACCCGCCGACACCCTGAATTGGTTCAGCGATCATCGCAGCTACATCGCCGGTCGAGGTCATCATCAACAGTTGGCTCAGGTCATCGACGCATGCGTTGACGTAGGCGTCGTCGTCGAGGCTGGCGAACGGGCTACGAAGTTTGTACGGACCCTGAACAAACGTGACCTGGAGGCCCGAGTTGCTGGTCGATGACCATGATGCGTGGCTGGTGATTGCCTGGGTCGAGTGGGACCGGCCGTGGTAACTGTTGCGCATGGCCAGAATCTGGTTCGACTTGCGATAGCTCGTGGCGAACAGGAGTGCAGCGTCGTTTGCTTCGGTACCCGATGGGGTGAGAAACACTCGAGCGTCTGGGATACCGGACAGGTCGGCAATCTTCTCGGCGAGTTCGATCATCGGCTCGGAGAGATACAAGCTCGAAGTGTGCATGACCTTGCCAGCTTGTTGCTGGATGGCGGTGCGAACCTCGTCGTTGTTGTGGCCGATCATCGTGGTGAGCACACCGCCGAAGAAGTCGAGGTAGCGTTCGTCGTTTACGTCGTAGACGTAGCTTCCTTGACCGCGATCGATTTGAATCGGCTCAGCGTAATAGGGGCTCAGAAACGACGGGAGAGCTTGACGGTAACGGGCAAATAGTTCTTCACTCATGGAAATCTTCTCTATTAGTGGTAGGGGAGGTAGTGAGCTAGTTCGAACTCGGTGAGTTCATCGCCTTCGATCGTGTCGCCGGTTGCAGCGAAGCGCTCGGCCTCGTGACGCTTGTTCGCAACATAGTTTGCGACGAGGAGCTCTCCGACTGCTTCGACGAGAGCGGTATCTGCTTCGAGATCATTGAGTGCATCGTTCAGTGACATGGCTGACCGAGAAACTCCTTCGCCTCCATCTTCAAACCCGTCTCCGGTGTACTCGGAGGGTATGTCATAGTTACCTTCGACGCCGAGAAGTGCTGCTTGCAAAACAGCAGCGATGCCGAGATGCACGTTGAGCGCACCGTCGCCAACTCGACTTTCGATGCGCATTGCCCGCCCTTTGGCCGCCGGGATTCGATTCGCTACGTTGCGGTGGTCTACGCCCCAGTTTGCCCAACACCCGGACAGGCTCCCTGGCTGGAGTCGACGGTAGGAGTTGACGGTGGGAGCGCACAGCGCCGTGAGCGCTTGATGATGCCTGGTCAGCCCAGCTAGGCACTGGAATGCGAGCTCGCTCATGCCGTGTTCGTGGCTATCGTCGGCCAGCGCTGGGTTGTCATCGACGTCGACCAAGCTGAAGTTAACGTGAATGCCCGAACCTGAGACCTGAGGGAAGGGCTTTCCGAGGAAGGTGAAGTCGAGGCCGCGCTTGATGGCAAGCTCGCGCACCATGGTGCGGAACAGGAAGGTGTCGTCGGCAGCCTTCATGGCATCGTCGTAGCGCAACGTGAACT
>CAZHUR010000195.1:0-5350 GCA_964535395.1 uncultured Acidimicrobiales bacterium | reverse complement strand
GATCGAGCGGCCGACCACAAACAGCAAGGTGAAGAGCAAGAGCCCACCGAGGAGGGCAATAAACAAAGCGAGCGATCGAGTGTCGTTGATCTCAGCGAACTCGCCACCGAGGTCCGAGCGCAGGCCAGCCTTGACAACCAGGCCATCTTCAGACCAGGCCAGCCGGTTCTCAATAAGCGTCTCGACAATCTCATCATCGGACAGCTGCGCGACGCGGGCCGCTGCGTCTTCGACGCTGGCGTCACCAAAGGTCAGGTCGGTAGCGAACGACGCTTCCAGCACGGCGAGCGTGTTTCTGTTCCCGGTTCCAGCCGCGATCGTCGCAGCGTTCTCGAAGGGGCGGCTACCGTCACTTAGACGATCGCTCAAGGCTTGTTCTCGTGCAGCCACTGCATTTGGTGACGCACTCACAAGTTCGCGAACCGCGACCGGGTCAGCAACTTCGGCTCCACCGCTTTCGAGGACGCCGATCCACGCCTCCTCTTGAATTCGCGATGCTTCGCGGGCGTGGTTCAAGAAGACAGTCCGTAGAACCGAGTCAGAGCTGAATCCAACGAGTGACTGTTCCCCAATTCCGGCTTCGACGATGTCGAGGGCGTCGCTGTAATCATCGGAGGTAGCTCCTCGTCGATTTATTGGAAGCGAGGCAACAGCATCGGCAGCGACCGCTGCACCGACGGCATCGTTTTGACTGACGATCGACTCGACGGTCATATCTGTTGTCTCGATGAACTCGGCAACGTTGGTACCGCTCACGACAGCGAGTCGCTCTTTCGAGAGGTCGGTCCACAACGCCTCGAGGTTGGCAATCGCGGTGACCGAGATCTCGGTGTCCTCGAGAACTTCGGCGTCGGTGTTCACGTCCCGGAAAGCCCAGATCGCGACGACCGCCAAAGCTGCAAGTGGCACAGCGAGGAGAACGATGAGTTTGGATCGAATAGTCATTGGTATTTGCCCTCTCGCCCTAGAGGCGGTTGAGAATTTCTGCCTTCTTGGTCTCGTACTCGGACTTGTTGATCAGTCCGTTGTTAAACAGTTGGTTGAGCTTTCGCATCGCTTCTTGGATGTCACCGGTGTCGTCATTGGCGGCTGGCCGCTGTTCTGGAGCTGGTCGACCGCCGCCCGGAGCGCCAGGCGCTCCGCCGCCACGACCGGCACCTCCGCCGACAGGCTTTCCCCGGTACATGATCCGACTATCGGTCTTGCCGCTCTTTGGCTTGGTCCCGCGACCGTTCTCAACGGCGTCCCGGAGGAGATCAAGCTTTTTTTGTCTGCGGTCTTCGCTCACGGCTTAACCTCTCTCCTAAATCAGTGGGTGAAAATACGATGGTGAGAATCTGAAACTCGCCTTACCCGGCGAACTCGTCCTCGTAGAACGCATCGACCTCTGCGTCGATGAGTGCATCTGCGTAGTCGACGAAGTCGTCGTTGTATGCGGGTAGTGCGTGCTCGGCAATGTCGAGACCGATCATTTCTTCTTCAACCGAAACTCGGAGCCAGCCGACCGACTTCAGCACTGAGAACATCGCAATACTTGCAATTGCGACAAAGCCGAGGATTGCAAGAAGGCCAACGGCCTGAGAACCCAATTGGCCTACATCACCGTAGAGAAGGCCAGCGGGGCCTCCTCCGCCGATGACAGCGTCTGGGTCGGCAAAGATGCCGACGGCGAGGGTTCCGAACACACCGCAGAAAAGGTGAACCGGGATAGCGCCGACCGGGTCATCGATCTTGAGCTTGTCGAGTGCGAGCACACCGTTTGTTGCGATAACACCACCGATGGCGCCGACGATGATCGCTCCCCAGATGTTGAAGTTGAGCGCACCTGCGGTAATCGACACGAGGCCGCCGAGAACACCGTTACCAATGAGGGTTACGTCCGGGACCTTGAGGGTCAGCCACGAAGAGATGGTGCCGCCAAGGCCCCCGAATGCAGCACCGAGTGCGGTAGAAACAGCGATCGAGCCAATCTGGATGTCGGCTGCAAGAAATGAGCCAGCGTTGAAGGCAAACCAAGAAACGAGGAGGATGAACACACCAAGAACAGCAAGGGGCACGTTGTGACCCGGGATCGGATTGGGGTTTCCGTCTGCGTCGAAACGACCAATTCGTGGACCGAGGATGACAGCGCCGACGAGAGCGGCCGTACCGCCAACGCCGTGTACGAGGGTTCCACCAGCGAGGTCGACAAAGCCGAGTTCGGCAAGCCAGCCGTCAAGGTTCCATACCCAACTCACTGCGATTGGGTAGATGATGCCAGCGAGCATGGCCGAGTAGGTGAAGTACGCACGGAACTGAACACGTTCTGCAACAGCACCCGAAACAATCGTTGCGGTCGCAGCTGCGAAGCCCATCTGGAAGAAGAAGTGAACTGGAAGGGTCAGCGAGCTGGTGTACGGCGCAAGGTCATCGGGAGCACCCCACAACCAGGTGTAGCCAAACCATGCAGCACCGCTGAAGGCAATGTGGTAGCCAACCAGCGCAAAGACTGAAGCGCCGACCACGAAGTCGAGGAGGTTCTTCAACATCATGTGTGCTGCGTTCTTTGCACGGGTGAGGCCTGCCTCAACCATCGCGAAGCCAGCCTGCATGAAGATCACAAACATGCCACTGATAAGAATGAAGAGGTTGTCAGCAAACACGCCAGGCTGGGTGATATCAACCTTGACGGCTTGGGATGCCTGTGCTGCAACCGGCGTTGCTTGCAGCAGTACAGCTGCAAACACCGCAAGTACCGCGATCCGCTTTTTCATGAAACTTCCTTCCAGTGAACGCACTCTCGGTGAGAAGACGCTGTCATTCGTACCTAGACCCATCGGATCTCGGGCAACAGCCCATATGGTCCGAACGGCCCTCTTCGGGACGTTCTTGAGACAATTTCTGTGGGTTTTTGGTTCGATGAGCGCGAGAACGACCTAGAAGGCCTCGAATTGGTCTATGACAAGATCGAAATGAGCTTCTAGACCCGCGTTGGCACCCGGCACAGACCGTCGTCAAACGAGGCTGCGTGTCGATAGTTCTCGCGCAATTCATCAGAACTCATGTCGACTTTGGGGCTAATGATTTCAGGGGAACCCAGGTCCCATTCACACGCTGTTAACAAAGTGCTGTCACTCTGAGCGATGCCAGCACTCTGAGCAATGCCAGCACTCTGAGCGACTCCAGCCGCTTGTACAGCGGCGCCGGTTGCAACCGTCTCGTCCGTTTTCGGAATATGGATGTCCTTTTCCGCAATATCGGCCAATCGTTGACGGTACGCACCAGAGCGAGCGCCTCCACCCACGAGCAAAAGACGACCGCCGACCGACCCGCCGCTGCGTTCGAGAGCATCGAGCCCTTCGAGGAGTCCACAGATCACCCCATCGTGGGCTGCTCGCGCGATATGAGCGCGGCTGGTCTCGTTCGTTAGCCCGACCATGATCCCTCTCGATTCGGGGCGATTCGGTGTGCGTTCGCCATCGAAATAGGGCACGAGCACCGGCGAAATCGGCCCGGTTCCCGCTTCCAGGGCAAGAGTACTCAGCCCGGAAGCGTCGGTTCCCAACCACGCTGCGACCGTGTCGGTGACCTTGGTGGCGTTCAGCGTGCACACGAGCGGAAGGAACGCACCGGTTGCGTCGGCAAAGCCAGCAACCGCACCAGTCGGGTCGGTGGTGCGCTGAGTCGACTTTGCATAGACCGTGCCCGAGGTGCCGAGCGACATCACCACGTCGCCGGGGCCCAGGCCTAAGCCGAGCGCCGCGCCCATATTGTCGCCCGTGCCCGGGCCGACCAGCGTGGTCGAGCTCACACCCAGTTCGGCCGCCGCCGCGCCCATGATCTCACCAGCAGCTTCTGCTGGGCCGAGCACTCGGGGCAACGCTCAGACCAATCGACATCGCTACCGAGCGCCGCCGCAATTACCTCAGGCACGTATTCATTCGTAGATGCGTCGAACCAACCCGTTCCCGAGGCATCTCCCCGGTCGGTCACGTGCTCGCCCGAAAGACGCCACGTGAGATAGTCGTGCGGCAGCATCACCTTGCTCGTGGCATCGATCACATCGGGTTCGTGCTCGCCAACGTAGGCCAGCTTGGTGACGGTGAAGGCCGCGACCGGTACCGATCCAACCTGATCGGCCCACCACTTCGCACCTAGCTCTTCAACAAGACGGTCTGCATTCGGTGCCGAAGTGGTGTCGTTCCACAGCTTGGCCGGACGAAGCACTTGGCCACCTTTGTCGAGCAGCACCAAACCGTGCTGCTGACCAGCTACCGAGATCGCCACGACCTCACTTCGTCGGTCGCCCAACTGGCTGACGGCATCGACGAGCGCGCTCCACCATGCATTGGGGTCTTGCTCAGACCTGGGCGGTTGGGTCGGAGGATGTGCAGCCTTCCCGGTTGCGATGAGCGCACCGGTTTCCAGATCGCGAAGTTCTGCCTTCGTCGACTGTGTGGAGGAATCAATACCGATAACGAGAGCCATGGACCTCTATCTAGCAGAAATGTTCTTGAGCGCCTCACGTTTGCTGAGACCTGACAGCGAGTCTTCGTTGTTGGAGACGAATGCTCGAACCGCCTCGGGGTCCGTTCGAGCGTATTGGCGCAGTGCCCATCCGATTGCTTTGCGCAGAAAGAACTCGTTGCTCTCCATGTGCATGGTGCAATAGGTGAACAGGCGGTTCGTGTCGGTCCGTTCCTTATACATCAGCTGATGAAGAATCGCTGTTCTCGCAATCCACATGTCTTCAGACTCGATCCACTCGTCCATCTCCTGCACCAACTCTGGATGCTTGGAAACCACTGTCCCAATCGTGTGGACCGCAAGCGAGTCGACAGTGTCCCACCAGGGTGTGGCCTCAATGAATGATCGAACCCGGGCCAGGTCGGTGGCGCGCAGATTCTTCGCACCGGCACGAATGGCGTCCATACCGACGTAGTGAAACTCCCGCTCAGTTTCGGCCCACAGTTCGTCGACCAAACCGAGGAGCTGATCCGGCTCCATCATCTTGGCGGCGTTCAGGATTGGCTTCGATGCCTTGCGCCGCTCCCCCGCCGAACATCCGAGGTAGCTAAACCGGTGCTTCGTGTATGCAGCCATCTCCGGAGCCTTGTCGGGGTTGGCCACGGCCACTAACGCCGCCCGCAAGTCGGCAATGCTCATGAGCTCTTCCATGACATCCATTCTTCCTCACACTTCACCGATGGTTCAGATGCGACTATCCTCATCCCACATGACCTCCAAGATCGTCCTTGTTCGCCACGGCGAAACCGAGTGGAGCCGCGACGGCCAACACACCGGGCTCACCGACATTCCACTCACGACCAACGGCCGAGCGCAGGCCAAACAGGCTTAGCAGGGAAGGAGC
>CAZHUR010000194.1:0-5441 GCA_964535395.1 uncultured Acidimicrobiales bacterium | reverse complement strand
GGACAGTACTCACCAACATCACTGGTAGGCAAGGTCACGAAGTCGTCACCGGTTGGTTCTATTGATCAGCCGTTCAACGCGGTCAGTCTTGCTCTTGGAGCCGAAGCGTCGTTTGTTGCCCGAACCCACGACATGGATCGCAAGCACATGCAAGAGATGTTCCGTCGAGCGCACGCTCACAACGGAGCGAGCATCGTTGAGGTCTTCCAGAACTGCAACGTCTTCAACGATGGCCAGTTCGACGCGATCAACAAGCGCGATGTCCGTGACGCAATGCTCATCAACTTGACCCATGGCGAACCCGTTCGCTTCGGTGCGGACAATGAGCGCGGCGTCATGATCGACAAGAGCGGGAACGCCGTCATTGTCGATGTTGCAGACGTTGGCGAAGCTGCGTTGGTCGTTCACGACGAACAGCGTCCAGACCCTTCCGTTGCGTTTGCGATCTCACGCCTTTCGGCCGATCCGTACTCGCCAACACCGGTCGGGGTTTTCCGATCTATTGATCGGGTTGAGTATTCGGGCCAGGCCACAAGCCAGCTCGCAGCATCCCAAGAAACCAAGGGACAAGGCGATTTGAGCGCACTTCTCCGGTCAAATCCGACCTGGGATGTGACATAGTCCGCTGCGCTCTTTCTTTGAGTGCGAATTGTTCATAGACTAGGTCAGTGAGCAATATCTCGATCCCTAGGTGGGGAAGAGTCGTCCTAATCGCGCTCTTTGTAGCATTAGTGGCTGGCGTTGTCTTCCGGTTAGGGACGCGCTCCTCAGCAGCTGTCGTCCTTGGCGACCCCGTCGTGTGGGTCGAAGACGGCGCGCGAGGCCGCATTCTGCAGATCAACGGGAGTACCCGCGAAATCATTGGACAGGTCGACGTTTCCGAGGAGCAGGATGAGTTTCTCTCCGCGCTTCCCAACGGGCGCGACGTCGTGTTTCTGAATCGAGCAAGCGGCGAGTTCGGCGAAATTGGAGCGGTAACGCTCGAGCCAGCAAACCTCTTCGAGACCGAGCTGCCACAAGCACAACTCGACAACGCACGTTTCCTGGGCGCCTCTGTCCCTGAAACCGATCAGCATTCCTCCTACATCATCTCCGACGAGGGAGTTCTGGTCTTTACCGCGGGCGCAACCGTGCCGGTGAACATCCCGGTGTCTGACGGCCTTGGTGACGCTGTCACCGACAACGACGGCCGGCTCGTAACCGTCACCTCGGATGGCTCTCAGCTTCTGGCTTCCGGTCCACAAGGGCTCGTCCTTCTCACAGATCTTCCTGAGCCAGCAGCCGGAGACGAGGCCCAGTTCGCGCTCGTGCGCGCTGGCGATGCTGTCTATGTCATTGACGAATCTCGACGAACGATCAGCGAGTTGGACACCGGAACCGGTCAGCTCGGTGCCTCAACTTCGGTTTGCGGGAGTATTGCTGATTCGGCCATTGGAGGAAATGTTCTTACCGAGAGCAATGGTGCACATCAGGTTGTCCTACACGATGGTCCAGGCGGGGTTCTCAGTTTTGCAGAACCGAGTGCTGGCAACTGCTCTGAGATTTCTCTCGACGTAGAAGGAAGCGACTTTGGTCCTCCCGTGGCCGTCGACGATATTGCTTACCTTCCCAACTACGGCACGGGCCAGATTCTCGTTGTTGACCTCGAAGAGCAAGAGGTCTTGCGTACCCACCCATTCACCCCGGTGCTCGGCCGTGCTTTCGAACTCGAAGTATTCGACGGTGTGGTGTGGGCGAACGAACCCCTAGGAGCGAGGGCTGCGGTGATTTCCCCTGAGGAAATCGTCACCATTCCAAAACAAGAACGTGTACGAGTTGTTGGACTGGGCGAAGACGGTGCAGAAGCCGTCGGAGCGAGTACCGGGGTCGCACCGGTCGATGACGAACGGGTCTTTGGTGAAGTCGGCGATTTGTTCGAAGGCTTTGCTGGCCAAGGTGACACAGCGGTTGCAGATGATGGCACCACAGTTGCTGATGCCAATGGGGTAGCGGCCACCGACCTAGGTGGGGGAGTAGGGGAGCAAGCCCCTGACACCGAGGTACTGAGTAGCGAACTTAGCGACCTCATTGCCTCCCCAATCATTCTCGAGGCGGCCGAAGTGGATGCTAATGAGGAGGCGCTGGTCGCAAACTTCTCGTTCTCCTCTGATGTTCTAACCGCGGGCGAAGAGGTGCGCCTGACCGACGAGTCGACGGGTAACCCAACTCAATGGACTTGGGACTTCGGTGACGGCAGCGGGGACCAGGGCCCTGAGGTCACCAAGGTGTGGAACGATGAAGGTGTCTTTACGGTCACGATGACCATCTCCGACGCCCTCGGTAACGAAGCAACACAGTCCCACGATTTCACTGTGGTTGCTCCCGACGTGAGCTTGCCTCCGAGCGCCAACTTCACGTTCCCTTCCGACACGATCGAAGTTGGCGAGCCGCTCAGCTTCACCAGCACGAGCACCGGAGAGCCCGACACTCTTCTTTGGACCTTTGGCGACGGCACGACGAGCCTCGGTGAAACGGTCGACAAGATCTTCAATGAGGCCGGCGTCTTTGAAGTCACACTCACCGCAACCAACGACGAAGGCTCCGATTCTGAGAGCGCACAGATCACCGTCGTTCCCGGAGGAACACCCCCACAAGCGGTGATCGCTCCAATTCCACAGACGATCGTCGCTGGTGAGAGCCTCGCCCTTGTCAGCGAGTCAACAAACTCACCGACCTCGACCGTCTGGAACTTCGGTGACGGATCGACCGGGTCTGGAACCGAGGTATTCCACAGCTGGGAAGAGGCTGGAGAATACCGACTCACGCTCACGGTCACAAACGCCGCCGGAGAAGACAGCACGTTCCGAACGGTCATCGTCGAGCCAGCCATCGACCCACCTGTCGCACGATTCAACCAATCGGGTCTCGAAGTCATTGTGGGCGAAGAGCTCAGTTTTAACGATCTCTCGCTCAACAGCCCTACGTCGGTCGTATGGGAGTTCGGTGATGGCAACACCGCCCAAGGCCCCAACGTCACGACCTCATGGCTCGAAGTCGGTCAATTCACTGTGACCCTGACGGTCACCAACGAAGCCGGCAGCGACAGCCTCTCCAAGACGGTCACGGTTATCCCTGTACCGGTGGATCCGCCAGTTGCGCGATTCCGCGTCCCAAGCACAAACGCGCGGGTGGGCGAACTTGTACGGTTCACCGACACATCGAGTGCTGACCCGACCGAGTGGGCATGGAACTTTGGCGACGGAGCACCTGCAATCGACTCCCAGGCGCAGAACCCGGCCCACGCATTTGGAGCGCCGGGCCGCTACGACGTCGTGTTGACCGCCACAAACGCAGGTGGCTCGTCGACCTTTACCAGAACGATCATCGTCGCAGACCCTCCAGTGGCCAACTTCTCGAGCAACGTTGACGAACTCACGGTCCGCTTTAGCGATGCCTCGGTAAACAATCCAACCCAATGGCTATGGACCTTCGGCGACGGCACACAGTCTCGCGAGCAAAGCCCGACAAAGACCTATAGCCGAGCCGGCACGTACACGGTGACGCTCGTTGCGTCTAACGATGCAGGAGACTCCAACCCGATCACCAGCACGATCACGGTCGCTCAGGTTCCCACTCCCGCCTTCACGGTTTCCACGAGCGGACTTACCGCCACGTTCACGAACCAGACAGGAAACTTCCCAACGTCGTTCTCATGGGACTTTGGCGATGGCGTCTCGGCTGACCCACGTGTCAGCCCAACACACACCTTCTCATCTCCTGGGACGTACTCGGTCAGGCTGACCGCTTCCAACATCGCAGGAAGTGAGTCGACGACGCGATCGGTCACGGTCACCGAAGCGCCACCAATTGCTCGAATCTCCTGCAACACTTCCACTGGAAGCCTGACCGTCAGCTGTAATGGCAGCAGCTCTTCGGGTGCCCAGTCCTTCTCCTGGTCAGCGCCAGAAGCGATCAACGGGACCCAAGGCGGGGGCCAAGGTGCGGGCGAATTTGCTTCGTTCACCTTCTCTCGCAACGGGGATCGCTCGCATCGAATCACCCTGACCGTCACCAACGGCTCGGGCGTGTCCGACGATGACACCTTTACGGCAAACATCGTGCTGCCAGTGCCCGTGATCACCTCGATCGACGACCGGGCGAACTCCGATGGCGAGGTAACCCTCGTTGCTACAGCTTCAAACAATCCAACAGATTGGCTTTGGATCGTTCCAGACAGAGGCGACATAGTCGCGGGTGGCAATTCTGCGACACCTAGAATCAGCTTCAATACACCCGGCCAGTACACGGTGTTTGCCGAGGCCTCAAACGACAACGGGACGTCCCAGCGCAGAAGTCACACGTTCTCAGTTGCCTTCCGCCCCACGATCGATGATGTCGATCAGAGCGAAAACACGCCGGGCAACGTAACGCTCAGCGCAAGTACGACGAACAATCCGGACTCATTCAACTGGACAGTTTCTGGATCGAACCAAGGAAGCTCCAGCCAACAGACCCCAACGTTCTCGTTCGACGAAAACGGTTCGTACGACGGCACGCTCGTCGTGTCGAACTCCGGCGGGTCATCGAACACATTCAACTTCACCGTCGACGTCGACGACATCGCGGCGATCGTCAACCCTGTGGTGTCGGTCGATTCTGCAAGTGACAACGGTAATGGATCGGTTGTTGGTTCGGTCAGTGTGACCCCTTCGAATGCGACCATCACATGGCGGGTCATTAATAGCGATACCGGCGCTGTCATCCGGAACGGCGCTGGCGCGAATGTTTCGGTTCCAGTCCCCGCAAACGGCGATTACGAAATTCAAGCGTCTGGCATCTTCAACAACATCACCGACACCGACGCTCGGGGTGTGACCGTGACGAGCGTTCCTGAGCCTGAGCCTGAGCCTGAGCCTGAGCCTGAGCCCGAACCTGAACCTGAACCTGAACCTGAACCTGAACCGCCTGAGGTCTCGGTGTCCGCGAGTGAATCTAACGGTGCAATCGTTGGCCAAGTTTCGGTGGATCCTGAGAATGCAGCGGTTACTTGGACCGTCACGGGCCCCGGGGTGTCACAGAGCGGTAACAACACCACGGTCTCAGCTCCGTTCACTCAGAACGGCGTCTACACCGTGAGCGCAGTGGCGACTGCGAACGGTCAGACGGTCTCGGCTGACCCTGTGACCGTCACTGTCACGAGCGTTCCCGAACCTGAACCCGATCCGCCGCCCCCTCCGCCTGAACCCGATCCGCCGGCTCCGCCGCCTGAGCCGGAGCCTGAGCCTGAGCCTGAGCCTGAGCCAGAACCTGAGCCAGAACCGCCTACGCCCGAGGCCAACGATGGTGCTGGTGACGCTGCTGGCGATGGCGATGATGGGGCCGTCGCCAACTAGTCGTCGTCGGCGTCTCGCAGCGCGCTTGCTAAGCGCTGATCCAAGCTACAAAGTTCAGCTGGCAGGTGA
>CAZHUR010000193.1:0-5444 GCA_964535395.1 uncultured Acidimicrobiales bacterium | reverse complement strand
CTTTCCGACCCCGGATGGCGATTCGAAACCTTCGCCTGAACCTTCTGGCGCTCTCGCACGGATGGACTGGCCGAGCAGACAAGCATCTCGATCCCCTCAACCTTCCTGGCTGGATCCAATGACCGGACCGCTCTTCATCATTGGTTGTCCCCGCTCGGGAACGACCCTCTTGCTCGATCTTCTAGCGGGGACGCGCGCCTTTGGTTATGTGAGCACCTCGGGAAGCACTCGCGACGTTCACGAGTCAATGCACGGACGTACGCGAATCTATGACCTCCCCGCGGGTGACCTTCTCTACGCACACAGGTCGCGCGTACTCAGCGCCACATCACGGTTGGGAGCGGTTGGGACGATGGCCGAACGAGTCGTCCCCCGGGCGATCGAGCCGTGGGAGTTTTGGCAAGAACTGCTCCCGAACTTTAGACCAGAATTTGGCGATGGCCCAGCGATCGATCCGTCCAGCAACGGTCTCAGTGCCGAGATTATCGACCGGACTCAGATGTTGGTCGCTGGCCTTCTCGAGCAGCAGCACCGCACCGTGTTCCTCTCGAAGTACACCGATTTCCCCCGAATCGAGTTGATGCGAGCCGTCTTCCCGACAGCCCGCTTCATCCACATTCGGCGCGACGCCCACGCGGTGTCGCATAGTTATGCCGTGAAGATGGAGAGCGGACGCTTTGGTACATGGGACTACCGGCACTGGTGGGCCAATGCATGGAGTGACCCGGCCCGTGACCACTGGACGTCCTCGGGCGAGACGATCCTCGGGTTCGCAGCGCACAATCGCAATCTGTTCGTCGAACTACTCGACAACGCAACCACGGGGGATCCTGACGTCCTCGATGTCACCTACGAGCAACTCACTGACACACCACGACGCGTTTTGGAGGAGATCCTCTCGTTTGCTCGAGTCGAAAGTCGGGCGCCACTCGATCGCCTGATCGCGTCGCGTCGAATCGTGAATACGAACCATCGCTGGCGCTCACAGCGCAGCGACGAAGAGCGTCAGCTCCTCGATGATGTTCTAAGCCATCAACTGCGCACGCCGTCCTAAGTCACCTCAACGACGAGGATGGTCAGGTCGCCTGCGGGCGCGGCGAGCTGCCACGGTTGTCCTTGGGGGATGGCGACCGAGTCGTCGCCGGTGAGTTCGTTCGTCGAGCCGTTGTGGGTGAGCGAGCCAGATCCTTCAAGGACGTAGAACATGAACAGGTCACCGCTGTGGCTTCCACTTATTGTCGCGTCGGCGGTCGCGGCCTTCATCACCTTCACCGAAGCGAGCCCGGCCGTTGCAGCTTCGATGCCGGTCGACTGGGTTCGCCATCCTCGATCGCCATCGACCCAAGCCATTTCGCCTGACCGGTCAAAGCTGAAACGCTGACCACCAAAATCTCGGCCCGGATCGAGAGTCGGGGTTGGCAGCTCGATGTCGTGCTCGACGAAGGTTGGATGTTCCGACGGTGATGCAATCTCGACGACCTCGCAGGCGTTCTCACTCGCCAAGACGCGGTGGCGGATATGGGGCGGCTGCAGAACGCAGTCGCCGGCTTCCATCCAGAAGGCTCCGCCTTGGTCCTCGTAGATCACCTGAACCCGGCCGCGCCTGCAGTAGATCATCTGAAAGCGAATATCGTGATGGTGCACATAGTCGGGCACCGGGCCGGGTTCGACGATTCGAATATGTGAGGCGATGACGTTGCCGCCGTGACGGTTTGGGATGAGGTCTCGATACTGCATACCCGCACGGCCTTCGCCCCACGTTCCACCGCGAGTTAGGACCAACTCGTCGTTGAAAACTGGGGGAGCGGTGTGTTCTACTGGTACTTCAAGGCGGATCGTTTCTCCGTCTCGACTCAGCTCTGCGACCCGCGGCTCGTCGGCCGGATAGATCATGTCGAGACGAAAACCATCCTCTTGAAGCTTCGCCAGGTCGGCACTGAATGTGGTTGTCGGGAGTGTGCTGTCAGCCGAATCGGTCACCCTCAGAAGCTAGCAACGACACGCGTATCAACACGCAGAGCGGTAAAAATTAGTACCGTGGGTAAAGGTCCTCAGTTGAGGAGGGGGTGTAGCAATGGCAAAGAAGAAGCCAACCGATGAAGGCAAATACGAGTACCGCGTGTGGGGCAAACACAAAAAGGCTCGCAAGATTCTCGACTCGATCGGCACCGATAAGACCACCGAGACCATTCGCGATTGCTACTTCCTCGGTGACGATCCCGACTGGAATGCAAAGGTTCGTAACAGCACGCTGAAGCTCAAACGCCTCGTCACCGAAGAGCGTGGTTTCGAGCAGTGGACCTCCGACTGGTATCACACGTCCAAGAAGACTCCATCGCCCTTTGACGACCTGTTCGACGACTTGCATCTCGACCGCCTTGACCGCGGCAAGAATTTCAGCATCACGAAGGCCGTGAAGGGCCTCGACGAAGACCACGACACCCGTCCGGTGTTTGTGACGAAAGAACGCGTTCGTTATCGCGTAGGAACGTGCCGGGCCGAGGTCACCGACATCACCGTGGTCGACACCCAAGAAGAGCTCCACACGATTGCAATTGTCGGTGACGACATTGAAGAACTCGTCGCATTACGCAAACGGCTCGGACTGAAGAAGTCTGACAACGTTGCGGTCCACGTCGCCATCGATCCTCTCGCTAGCTGATCGCTATCGAACCAGGTCTCGAGCGAGCCGCTATCGGAGCGGTGGTCGTTCGGGGTCGGTGATATGTCCTGAAGCGCGCGACGCCAAATCGGCTGCGAGCGCGAGGCGCGCCTGTCCACCGGATGCGCAAAGGTCTATTTCGGCGGGATAGAGCGCCGTTATCGGCACGATTCGAACCGGTCCGATGGGTGTGTCTTCAACAATGTTCTGACGGCTTGGCATCTGTACATCGACAAGTGCCCCAAGTACGCCGTTGGGCTTAACCCAGCCCGCAGGACCGCTGTCGGTCGGAAGTTCGATCGAAACGGCGCCGTGCTGTACGAGTTGTGGAACAAAGCCTCGAGCGGCAGCGGTGTTCATCGCCATTGCTTGAATTGCGTTGAACGCCCAGTGAATCCGGACCTCATCGATCGTCGCGTCCTGCATGCCCCGTACCTCGATGAACGTCTCCATGCCAAAGCCAAAGCGCGTCTCCAGAGTGGGGTCATCGGGGAACGGGTCAGCCAGGCCGTCGGAGGTGATGATCAGTGTGTCGTCTGTTCGGACAAGTCGGTATGCCTGGCGAGTGTTCGGCCACGGCGGAGCTCCCTGAAACATTGGGTTGATCACGTAGGTCAACACGTCGGAATCGACCGAACCAATGCTCTCCCAGTAGCGCTGCATTGCATTGTGGTGGTGCTCGTAGATCAAGTCTTCGGGTTCTTCGTAGGAAGTTTCGACAGCGTCGACATCTGTTGGGTCAACCTCGTCGACCTTCTTCTTGCTAAACCAGCCCATTGGCAAACCCTAGACCTTAGAGTCGACACATGAGTGAAGTAGAGGAGACCCCATTTACCTTGCGTGCCGCCGCAGAGTTGCCGCCCGCGTACGGACCTTTGAGCGACGCAGTGCTGATCGTTATCGATGCTCAGGAGGAGTATTCAGCCGCTGGCGCACTTGCTCTGACCGGATTGCAGCCAGCGCTCGACAACATCAGCGCGCTCCTACTGGCAGGACGCAAGGATGGTGCCGAGATCATTCACATCGCCCACGAAGGATCGGCGGGACGTGCCTTCGATCCGGTCAGGGGCGGTCGTATCATCGAACAGGTTGCGCCGATCGAGGGCGAGACGGTACTGGCGAAGGGTCTTCCCAACTCGTTCACCCACACCGGCTTGCAGAACCACCTCGCCGAAATCGGCCGGCCACACCTCATCATCTGCGGATTCATGACGCACATGTGTGTGAGTTCGACCGCACGGGCGGCGCTCGACCTGGGATACGAGACGACGGTCGTCTCCGACGCCACCGCCACGCGGTCTTTGCCGGCAGTCGACGGGGGAGAACCGATCGCTGCTGTCGAGGTGCACCGCGTCGCGCTCGCTGCACTGGCCGATCGGTTTAGTGCAGTCAACACAACCTCTCAAGTGCTCACCATCAACGCAGCCCGTTAATTCCAAGGTCTCAAAAGTCCTAGGTCGAACGGATTGATAATCCGAACTTTGCTGGCCTCTGTGGCGGGTATCGCGGTACTAATTAAGGTAGAGATCCGCCTGTCTCTTCAACCTAGGGCGAGGCAAGCGAATACTATATGGACATCTCTTTGGAACCTGGGAACCGATCGGTGGCGTTGTGTGGGCAAGCCTCGATGACCGGTTATGAATAAAGAGGATCCGGAAATGACACCGCAAAACCCTGTGACGAATCAGGCCGCTGAGAAAGAAGAGAGCTGGCACGCCACGAACGAACGCGCCATTTCGCCCATCGTGCTGCGTCTTGCGGCGCTTGTTCTGATCAGCGCCTCGATGTTCATCTGGTGGATCGGTCACCCGTCTTTCGTGATCGACATGGTCGGCGACGGCCCCGCAGCGCTTCTTCGTCGGCAAAGCGAGGGCTATGTCATGATCGCCCTCATCGTCGGCTTCTGGGCCTGGCTTGCCCCCAGCGGACTTCCGTCTGCGCGCGACGTATCGCTCAAACGAGAACGAATGACCTCCCCACTGGCATGGTGGTCGTGGTTCGTTGCCCTCATCATTGCAACCGTGCTCTTTTCTACGTGGGAGGCGTTGCCGAACTTCTTGGTGACTCTGAAAGAGGCAACCATTGCAGTGATCATCGTGACGGCCTACCTGGGTTGGACTCGCGGCTTCGGCCCCGGTCGGAAGACCTGGTCGGGTGGAGCCTCGGTGCGCGGGGTTACCGTGCGCTCTGGGTATTACGTGACCGTGGTGACGGTCATTCTGGTCACATACTTCCTGCCGATCGATGAGGCACTTGGTGAGAGCTTTGCCCTGTGGCTGCGAGAGAACAGCGAAGCCTTCGGCGCAATCCTGCTGATTCCGCTCTACTTCGACGTCGTGGCTCGTCGGATGACCAAGGCATCCAGGCTCGCCTGGTATGGCGGGGTAGTAGGGCTACTGATTCTCGCTCAGGTCCCGTGGTATCCCGATGTCATTGCCGGCTTTGGCACGTGGCTCAACGAGATGACCGAGGCGTTCATCGCCGCACTCGTGGTTGCGATGTTCTTTGATACCCTCGCCATCGTCACGAATCGAAGCTTCTTCAAGATCTAGCCAAAACCGCAAAAATTCCTGCGCTCACCCACAACCAGTGTGGGTAGGTACAGGAACTTTGAGTGGTCTTAGTAGAACAGCTTTCAGACCCGGTTGAGTCTTCGCCTAGCGACGTTTGGATGCCGCTGCGAACCCTTCGGGTTCAGGCGAGAAACTCGAGTTCGAACGAAGTTCGATACGTGGAGCTGGAGGGAATCGAACCCTCGTCCGCTAAAGGGTTGCAACCCGCG
>CAZHUR010000192.1:0-5445 GCA_964535395.1 uncultured Acidimicrobiales bacterium | reverse complement strand
ATCGCCTCTGGTTGTACTGAGTTCAGTGATTCGAAGATCAAGATGTCGTAGTCGGTAGGAATGGTGGCTGCACCCCAGTCATCCCAGCGCATTCCGAGAAGAAACCCGCAGGTAAACGCCATGCGCTCTGAACCGTCAGCGAAGTTGTGCCAGCCATTGCCATCAGGGTCGTTGAATGTGCCCACCCAGTTCTGGCCTGCACGCCCGAGGCGGCCGGCAGCATTTCCCGAAGCGGCGACCCAGACCATGTCGAGTTCGACAGCCCGATCGACGAGCGAGGCTGTCGGTCCAGTGCCGGTGCCAGGGCCATCAAACTCGGAGGTCTCCGAGCGATTGATGACGGTCACGCCTTGAACTGCGAACCACTCGATCGCCGCAGCAAGATCGGCGGTGGAAACTACGGTTGCGAGGAACAGCTCGGCCTGCGGTGCAGCATTGTGAACAATCTCGGCAACTGCCACTCCGTGGCTTCCCCCGCCGCGGACGCTGATGTTGCACGCCCGTCCGTTCTGTTGGCAGAACGTGCCAGCAGGTGTGGGAATCCGCCCGTTGGCGATCGCTGCTTGGAGTTCGTCTGCGCCGAAGAGATCAAGGATGCCGATCCGTTGGCCCGCGCCGGTGTGGCCAGCCGCATGCCACTGGCCAAGCAGGGAGTCGTCATCGAGGATGTTCGCGAGTTCAGGATTGTTGGCAAAGCTCGTCGACGTTGCTTGAGAAACCTGGGTGACCTGCTCGATGCGTGTAACAGCATCGTTGTTATTGAGGGTCGCAAAGCCCCCGATTGGAACCCGAGCCTCGACAAAGAAGCCCGGCACTTCGCCATAGGGCTCGCCTCCGACCGCTTCGATGGCGGACCGGACCTCATCTAGATCGGGGCCGTGCACCTCGATGCTCAGTCGCGCCGATGCCGGAGCAACGGTATTGTTCTCCGCCAGCTCAGCGAGTTGGGAGTCGCCGATAGGAGCGTCGGCGGTGACTACCCGAACTTTCTCAGGTCCGGATGCTTCAATCGGTTCTGCGTCGGGCGAACCCACTTGTGCTTGGACAGGGGAGACGGAGACGAAGCTCACTAGGAGCGCGAGAGTGGTGAGGACCGCCAACCACGTTCGACTTCGAGGTCGATATAGATCCTCAGTCACAAAATTGAAGGTCCCTCCACAGGCCGGCGCTTATCGATTGGAAAGTGCTACGTAATCCCTGGTCGGTTCGCCGGTGTAGACCTGGCGAGGTCGGGCAATACGGCTGCCATCCTCAAGCATCTCTTTCCAGTGTGCAAGCCAACCCACCGTTCGAGGAATTGCGAACAGCACGGTGAACATCTCGACGGGGAAGCCCATCGACTGGTAGATGAGACCTGAGTAGAAGTCGACGTTTGGGTACAGCTTGCGGTCGATGAAGTAGGGGTCGGCAAGCGCGACTTCTTCGAGCTTCAGTGCAATGTCGAGCAGCGGGTTCTGCCCAGTGACGGCAAACACGTCGTGGGCAGCGTCCTTGATGATCTTGGCCCGTGGGTCGTAGTTCTTGTAGACGCGGTGGCCAAAGCCCATCAGACGTTCTTCGCCGCTCTTGACCCGCTCCATGTATGCGGGCACGTTCTCGTACGAGCCGATCTCGGCGAGCATACGCAACACCGCTTCGTTCGCTCCACCGTGGCGGGGGCCATACAGCGCCGCACAGGCCGCTGCCACCGACACGTACGGGTCGGCGTGAGCGCTACCGACCACTCGCGCCGTTGTCGTCGAGGCGTTTTGTTCGTGGTCGGCGTGGAGAATGAAGAGAATCTCCATGGCCTTCTTCAGAGCCGGATCCGGCACGTACAGCGGATCGGCGATGGAGAACATCATCGACAAGAAGTTTGACGTGTAGTCGAGATCATTACGTGGGAACACGAACGGAAGGCCCCTGCTCGTGCGGAACGCCGCTGCTGCCAGCGTTGGCATCTTTGCAACCAAGCGAGTGATCTGTCGCATGCGATTCTCGGGGTCGTCGATGTCCTTTGCTTCCGGGTAGAAGGTGGACAGTCCTGCGACGCTCGAGGTGAGAAGGCCCATGGGGTGAGCGTCGTAGTGAAACGCATCGTGGACATGGCGGCGGAAGTTCTCGTGGAGGTAGGTGTGGTGGGTTACATCCTCAATCCACGAGTCGAGTTCGTCCTGCTTCGGCAGCTCGCCATTCAGCAGCAGGTGAGCCACCTCAAGGTGAGTTGAGTTCTCTGCGAGCTGGTCGATGGGGTAGCCCCGATACTCAAGCTGGCCAGCGTTGCCATCGAGGAACGTAATCGCCGACGAGGTGCTCGCGGTCGTTCCAAAGGCAGGATCCAGGAACCATACGCCCGGCAGCATCTTCTTCCATGCGGCAGCGTCCACCGCCCCGTTTGTGATCGGGACTTCGACCGACTCGCCAGTGCGGTTGTCGGTGATGGTGATTGACTCGGTCACGGGGACTCCATAGAGGGCTAGATGTCGGGAAGGTCTCATGCGGCGGTCGACTGCAAAGCTCGACTGCGCACTGTCAAATATAGGCTCTATTGGTCATTCGTGGCGATGTGAGCCGAGAAGACATAAGGATTTTCGATCTGTCTAGAGCGGGGTGTTGTCGTGTTTGCGCTTTGGCAGAACTTCTCGCTTCGAAAGAAGTAGCCGCAGACTCTCCCCAACCTTGGATCTTGTCTCTTGTGGGGTGATCACCGCGTCGACAGTGCCACGTTGTGCGGCGATATATGGGTTCAGCAAACGCTCTTCGTACGCACGCTCAAGTTCGGCCCGTTCATGCTCGTCGGCCTTGCGGTGCAGGATTTCGACCGCGCCTTTGGCGCCCATCACCGCAATCTCTGCCGACGGCCAGGCGAAGGCCAAATCGTTGCCCATATATTTTGAGTCCATCACGATGTATGCGCCGCCATAACTCTTGCGCAACGTGACGTTGATGCGAGGAACGGTCGCTCGTGCGTATGCAAAGGCGAGTTGGGCTCCGTAGCGAATCATGCCTCGCCACTCAAGATCCTTGCCGGGGTAGAAGCCTGAGGTGTCGACAAAGGTGACCAGCGGAAGGTTAAACGCATCACAGAATGCAACGAAGCGGGCGCCCTTCTGCGATGAGGGGATGTCGAGGGTGCCGGCGATGGCCATTGGCTGGTTGGCGACGATTCCAACGGGGTGACCACCAATCGACCCAAACCCTGTGATCAGATTCGGAGCGAAGTCCTTTCGCAATTCAAAGAACCAGGCGTCGTCGAGGATCTCGGCCACGACATCTCGAACGTCGTATGCGCCCATGGCGGTCTCGGGCAAGATGTCGGCCACATCTGGCAGTTGCCGTTCGACGGCGTCGGCCGTCTGGATAATCGGTGGCGCTTCTTCGTTGCTGGCCGGAAGCATTGACAGCAGTTCGTCGGCGAGGTCATAGGCGGCCTCGAGGTCTTGAGCTGAGATAGAAGCGATCCCGGCATTTTGGGAGAGAACTGACGTTCCACCGAGTTCGGTGCGGTTGAATTCGACTCCAGTGAACTCACTCACCATCTGCGGCCCGCTGACAAATGCATGACTGCCGTCGACGACGATGACGTGATCGAGGAGCCCGAGTAACAACGACGGTCCAGCCACCGCGTCGCCTTGCAAGATGCCGATGGTCGGCACGCGACCCGAACAGGTTGTGAGCTGGCGCGCTGCTTCCCCTACCGCAAACGTGACGGCAAGCTCTTCTTGGGCTGCAGGGCCTTTCGCCTTGAACTCGACCAGGAGCGGAATGCCGCGTTCAAGAGCAGACCGTGCACCGGCCGCTAGAACATCTGCATCTTGGGTAGTTAGGGCAGATTCGCTTGAATCTGAGATTCGGACGACCACCCGTGGGCGTTGGTCAGGAGCGAACTCGACTGCGCTTTGGGTCCGCGAGAGTGAATTGGCTGCTACTGGTTCGGTGCTCACCACGACGGCCACTCTAGAGCGGACAGCGTTCGACGCCCTACTCGCTCGACTCGGATGTATCCACCGTGACGTGCAGACCCGGTTGAAGGTCGCCCTGAGCAGCAACGACTTCAGCAATGACCTTTTGCACTGCACGTGCTGGTGCCGGAAGCGTGGTCCACCGGCGGTATGCGAGACCGACACTTCGGGTCGTCATGTCGTTGACGTTTACGATCGTCCAACCCTCATCTGGTCCATAGGGTGCAGCGGTCGCTGGAACGAGCGCTGGTGCGTATCCCTGGAAGGCGAGTGATGCAAGAAGGCGCATGCCATCGAGTTCGGCTGCCGGTACCAGTTCGATGCCGATCTCTTCTGCAGCGGCATCGACCTCATTGCGAAACTGGGTTCCCTGTGGTGGAAGCACAATCTCGTAATCGGCGAGGTCGCCAAGGGTGACCGCGTCGCGAGAGGCCAGCTCGTGATCATTTGGGACGATGAGAATCCGGTCTTCATCGAAGAGCGGTTCAGAGGCAAGTTCTGGTTCGCTCAGCGGAAGGTTCAGCACCGCCATGGTCAGTTGACCACTCTGTAGCTGCGGTAGCAGGCCCGTGGTCGTGGCATCAACAACGACCAAGTGCACTCCCGGGTAGCTCTCTTTGAGCGCTGCCAACAGGGCTGGTACGAGCCAACGACCTGTCGTGCCGATGATGCCGAACCTGACCGTTCCTCGAATGTCGTCTCGCAAAGCCGATACGTCAGCAGGAATTGCCTGAAGCTCGGCCTTGATGCGCAGCGCCCGCAGCACCACAGCCTCGCCCTCTGCTGTGAGTTCACCAGTGCGCCGGTCGACCAAGATCGCGTCGAGTTCGCGCTCGAGGCGAGCAACGTGGGTCGACACATTGGACTGGACCGTGTGCAGGGCACGTGCCGCAGCCGAAAAGCTGCGGTGCTCTGCGACCGCCATCACGGCGTTGAGTTGGCGAAGGTCCATGGGATTGAGTCTCTAGCCCGCAGTCTGCTGGCGGATGAGGTTCAGCGCCGAACCGGCCTTAAACCATTCAATCTGGTCGGGGGACAGAGTTTGGTTTGTCTGGAACTCCAACGATTCTCCGTCCGCCTTATGTAGGACGCAGTCGACAGGCTTGCCAGGTGCTAGTTCGCTGAGGCCCGTGATGGAGATGGTGTCGCCTTCTTCGATAGCAAGCCAGAAGTCGGGGTCGGCAAACGTGAGCGCGAGGACGCCTTGCTTCTTCAGGTTGGTCTCGTGGATGCGGGCGAACGACTTCGCAAACACGGCGTGGCAGCCGCGGAATCGAGGTTCCATCGCTGCGTGCTCACGGCTGGAGCCCTCGCCAACGTTCTCTTCACCAATGAACACCCAGTTGATGCCTTTTTCATGGAGGCTCTTGGCAATGTCTGGGTAGCTCTTGGTCTCGCCATCGGATGGGTCGACGGCTAGTTCACTCTCACCTGTGTAGGCGTTGACCACGCCCAGGTAGAGGTTGCCCGAGATGTTCTCGAGGTGTCCGCGGTACTTGAGCCA
>CAZHUR010000191.1:0-5448 GCA_964535395.1 uncultured Acidimicrobiales bacterium | reverse complement strand
GCGTCTACGCCTTCGGCTACGACCTGGAGGGCATCGATGTCGAGGCCGGAATCGGTCTCGTCGAGGATTGCCATCTCTGGCTTGAGCAGCGCCATCTGGAGAATCTCGTTGCGCTTCTTCTCGCCGCCGCTGAAGCCTTCGTTGAGGAAGCGGTCCATGAACGAGGTGTCCATGTTGAGCCGGTCCATCCACTCGGAAAGCGACATGTAGATCTCGATGGTCGACACGTCTTCACCGGTGCGAGCTTGAACTGCTTGCTGGAGAAAGTTGCGGACGCTGACGCCAGGGATTGCTTGTGGATACTGGAACGCCAAGAACAACCCAGCGCGAGCTCGGACGTCTGGGTCCCACTCGGCAATGTCGTCACCTTTGAGCAGTACGGTTCCGCCGGTGATCTCGTACTCGGGGCTACCTGCGAGTGCCGAAGCAAGCGTCGATTTTCCACAGCCATTTGGCCCCATCAGAGCGTGAATTTCACCCTCGTTGATCGTGAGGTCGACGCCTTTTACGATCTCAACTCCGTCAACGGTCGAGATTCGTACGTCGGAAAGCTCAAACAGCGGTGCACCCATAAGCAGCCAGTCTATTTCGCCCCCTGAAAAACCAACAGCTGAGCCGAAGCTATGACCAACGACCACCCACCAAAATCGCACCCCTGCGTTTGGGGACAGGCCCCAAAAGGGGGGTTTGGGGACAGGCCCCATCATCCACGGGGTCGCGCCTCACTTACTTCTAGTCAACTCTGTTGATTTCATTGGCTTTTTCACGCCTCTGCTTCGCAGGGCGTGGAGAAAAACGTTGATAAATCAACGAAAAGGAGAAGAAGTAAGTGAGGCGCGACCCTAATCGCGCGTTAAGTGAATCGAATCGCGCAAACCGCGTTTGGGGACAGGCCCCGAAAGGGGGGTTTGGGGACAGGCCCCGTTGGCGGTATTTGGGAGATGCTGTGCGGGTGTTACCAGCCGCGGGCTACCCATTCGTCGAAGTGGGGCTTCTCGGCGCCGATGGTGGTGTCGTCGCCGTGACCTGGAAGTACGAGGTAGTCGTCGCTTAGCACACGGTAGAAGCGGTCTTCGATCGAGGCCATGACCTGCTTGAAGGCCGCCGGGCCAGGCGTTGCGCCCGCTCCGCCGGGGAACAGCGTGTCGCCACTGAACAAGATCGGGGCGCCTTCGAGTGTGAACGACATCGAACCGGGCGTGTGGCCCGGTGCCAGGATCGTTCGCAATCTCAGACGGCCAACCTCGATGATGCTGTCGTCTTCGAGAACTTCGTCGTAGCTGTCGAGCATGGACGCGTCTTGCTGGGCGACACCTACCGAGTAACCAGCGTCGCGCATAGCCGGGATCGCAGCGATGTGATCCCAATGACCGTGGGTCTCGATGATCCGCCGCACGTTGAGCAACCGTGCCAACTCGAGCAGCTTTTCGTGCTCGTTTGCGGCGTCGATGAGGACGCTTTCGCCAGTTTCGGTGCAGCGCACAACAAAGACGTTGTTGTCCAGTGGACCAACGACGACCTTGTGAATCTCAAAGCCAGTGTCAGCGTGATGAAGCGTAGAAGTGAGATCGATCATGTAAGCGAAGCTACACCATGACAAGATCGACGGTTTTGGGAACCCCTAGACTCGGGCAACCTTTTCAAGCTGGTGCTGGCCCTCGATGAGGCGCACCGTTCCCGACCGGGACCGCATCACGAGCGACTGGGTCCGAGCCACGCCACCCTTGAAGCGCACACCCTGCAACAGATCGCCATCGGTGATGCCCGTGGCTGCAAAGAAGCAGTTCTCGATGTTGACCATGTCCTCGATGTAGAGAACTTTGTCGAGGTCGTAGCCGCCCTCGATCGCAGCCGTGCGCTCTTCGTCGGTGCGAGGCCACAGCATTCCCTGCTGGTCGCCACCCATCGCCGCCATCGCAGCAGCCGAGATGACACCCTCGGGGGTTCCGCCGATTCCCATCAGGACGTCGGCCCCAGCATCTGGCCATGCGGTGGAGATCGCCCCAGCGACATCGCCGTCTGGAATCAAACGAATGCGAGGACCAGCAGCCCGCACCTGATTGATCAGATCCTCGTGACGCGGACGATCGAGAATCACCACCGTCAGGTTCGACAGTCGCGTGCTCAGCGCATCGGCGATTGCATCGAGGTTCTCCGCAGGCGTCTTACGGATGTCGATCGATCCTGCGGCTCGTGGACCAACAGCGATCTTGTTCATGTATACGCACGGTCCCGGATCGAACATCGTGCCGCCCTCGCTTGCAGCGATGACCGCAAGGGCATTGCGCTGGCCAAAGGCGGTCAGGGTAGTGCCGTCGATTGGATCGACCGCAATGTCGACCATTGGAGGCTCGCCATTCCCAATGCGCTCACCGTTGAAGAGCATGGGAGCTTCGTCCTTTTCGCCCTCACCAATGATGACCGTGCCGTCCATTGCAACCGACGACAGCTGCGAGCGCATAGCGTCGACCGCAGCACCATCGGCTGCGAGTTTGTCGCCTCGTCCCATATAACGAGAGGCGGCTATGGCAGCGACCTCGGTGACGCGAACCAGTTCAAGAGCGAGGTTGCGGTCTGGGTTCGTGCGATCGGACATGGGGATCTCCAGTACTAACGGCGGCGCGAATCGGGGGTTGCGCCAGCATCGGTAGTCCTATCGGCAGATTCCCGAGCAACGTAACCGCCAGTGGAGAGAGTACCTTTATCGGACATGACAACGATGTATTGCTTCCAATGCGCACGCGAGTACGTGGAGGAAGTCGACGAATGCTCAGAGTGTGCGGTGGGCCTGGTTGAGAACAAACCAACCCCGCCCGAAGAGGTGGGCGAACAAGACGAGCCACAAATCGCCTATGAGCTGTACGAGTGGTCGTTCGAAGCCCGACGAATGCTCGAAGGGCTCGTCACTTCCGAAGATATCGCCCACGGTTGGCAGGGAGCGGTACTGATCGTTCGCGAAGCTGACGAGGACAGGGTCGATGCTCTTGTCGAACAAGCCGAAGAGCTCGATGGCCCGCTGCTACCTGAAGATGCCGAGAAGATCGGCTACAGCATGGAGGAGTGGAGCGCAGAGAACCAGCAGGCGCTCGTCGAAACGCTCGGCCTGAACGGCATAGCCCACGAGTTCGATGCCGACGGCGAACTCGTCATTGCTGAAGAGGACGAGGATCGGGTCGACGCGATCATCGAAGCGCTTAGCGAGAAGCTGGCGATCGAAGACGAACTCGGCGAAGGTGAACAGGTCATCGAGGGTCTCGAACTCAACGATCTGCTCGGCGAAGTGCGAAACCTCGCAAACAAGGTGAAGAAGAACCCCGGCGACGCAAAGGCCACGCTGGCGCTTGTCTACAAGGCCGACCAAGTTTCCGACACGCGCACGCCGTTCGGCTTCGACAGCGGCCGCTGGTCGAAGATCCGCCTGGCCGCCAACGAGGTGGCCGAGCTGCTGACGAGCGAGGACCGATCTGAGGCCGAGGTAATCGAGGCAGCAACGGAGCTCTATGACGTGCTCGAGGGCACCGTTTAACTCGAACTTGCTGTCTAAGAACTAATTCAATCGGCTGGGTGCGGGCGCTGGCTGCTCAGTACCCTGGAGAGATAATGATTCTTGCGTCCCTCGAGGTGTGGCACTCGCGCCCGATTGCTCCAACTCGACGTGTTGCGCTCGGCGAAATCGAGCTGCCGACAGACCCAGCCCCTGGCTTGGGAGGGTTGTTGCTCGGCGCGGTGCTGGCACGCTTCGCTGCCGATCTGGACGGCGACCTCTACAGCCAGATGACCGATCTGATGGACGAGGTCGAGCGTGGCCAAAAGATCGGCCAGCCTCGCCTGCGTCATCGCCTCCAGAAAGACATCGTTGGATTGAGCCGGAGCGAGCATCGCTTGGTCGCCGGCGAGAACGGCCTGCGGTTCGAACTCGAAACCGCCAAGGGGCTGCCGGCGCAGAGCGCCCTCGCTGCTGTGTATGCGTGTGGTGAGGTTCCGCTCGAGCGGCGAGGCCCGGTCATGGATGTGCTGCGGCGCGGACTCGAATGGGTCGGCCCGATCGGTCCGGGAGTGATCGACTACCTCGTCGGCCCCGAGGTTGCGATGCGAATGCGTTCTGGCCAGTACGCCACGGCGTCGAGCCCGATGATGTGGGCAATGGGAATTCTCGAGCTCGAAGCGGGCGACGAACCAAACCCGAAAGAGATACAGCGCAGCTATCGGAGACTCCTCCGTACAGCGCACCCTGATCATGGTGCTGGCGAAGGTGAGGCAGCCGACCGAATCGCCGAGCTGTCCAAGGCCCGCGAAATCCTCCTGCCCTGATCTGGCTTAGCCGATCCGGTCCCGCTCGGGGACGGCTATCCCGAGCCTCCGCGCAACTAGAATCGTCGCATGGTTCTTCCGAAACAGCCTGCTGGCTTGGTTCTTACGCCCGGAGCAGGAGCTAACCGGGATCACTCGACGCTGTTGTTGATCGAAGAAGCGCTCGACCTTCCCGTGCTGCGGCTCACGCTCGGCACCACGAGCGTTCCGAAGGCGGTCAGCAAGATCGGTGAGGCCGTGGCCGAGTTCGCAAACGAACTTGGCGTATCAACCACCAACCTTGTTATCGGCGGACGCAGCTTCGGAGGACGGTCGTGCTCTGTGGCCGCCGCAGACGGGCTCGCCGTCGGCGGGTTGTTGTTGTTGTCCTATCCGCTGCATCCGCCGGGCAAGCCCGAGAAGTTGCGCGTCGAGCACTTCCCACAAATCACGGTGCCGACGCTGTTCATCTCGGGCGAGAAAGATCCGTTCGGTACCGCCGACGAGTTCGGCCAACACATCGGAGCAATCCCAGCTTCGACCGAGATGTGCTGGGTACCGGGAGCACATTCGCCGAAGGGCAACCAAGAAAAGGCCGTCGTCGAACTCGTTGCGGCCGCCCTCGAACCGAGCTAGCCGGGCAGCGCTACAGCGCGCCGAAAGATGCACCGATAACCCAAAGATGAGGTGTGCTGAACAACTCAGAACCTATAGCGGTGCTCGAAGTTCGTTCGCGCGCTACATCGCAGCATCGATCATTCTTGCGTTCGTCGTATTGGGAACTCCAGGCACCGCAGCTGCGTGCTCCGCACCCGAAGAAGATTTCCCGTTTCCCGCCGAAGATTTCGAAACCGTCATCGAGTGGGAGTCCGTCGAGGTCGGATGGGATCGCGGCGAACGAGCCGCGGTCTTTGTTCCGGTTCGATACTGGGGCGACGAACCTGCGACCCCACCCGAATCGTACCTCGCCAGGTCGCACGCAAACCGTTCAGCACTGGCTGGACCCGACGACTGCACCTTCTTGAGCAGGGCGTTGTACGACGAACCTGGAGAGTCACGAATCCGAAGCGTGGATGGCTACAAAATTGAAGGTGGCGTCGAGGCGATCGAGCACGTCCATGGGGAAGCTGTGTCACTCGAGATCAACGAGTCCGAAGT
>CAZHUR010000190.1:0-5556 GCA_964535395.1 uncultured Acidimicrobiales bacterium | reverse complement strand
GCCTTGTACAAGTGGTTGGGTTATGAGCCGAGTTCGATCGGTGACGATCTAGTGCGACCGCCTCGATACTGGCAGCGCCGAAGGGCAATGCCTAGTCGGCTTTCCGAATTCTTACACATGTGTAACGCGTGCTACAAATTGCCACTCTCGGCCGATCTTCTAACCGGCGATCCGCAGTCTCAGGATCGAGATCGAGGCGATTGCGGGCAGCGTGGCCATGATCGCCAGCGTCAATCCGAGAGAGATGTGATCGCTGAGGATCGTCAGCAGTGTGCCGCCGATTCCGCCACCCATGAAGAAGATCACCATGAACACAGCCAGAGCGGCACCTTGTTCTTTGGGTGGTGTTGCGGTGGTGAGCAGTCCGAGTAGAGCTCCCTGTCCAATGCCGAAGGCAATGGACAGAAGTGAGAACGAGATCGCTAGGCCGACGGGAAACGCCATCAACGATGCCGAAGCGAACATCGCCACCGATGCAAGAGCTAGTCCGATAGCAGCCTCTTGCCGTGTGTCGATGCGGGTTCGAAGTCTCGCTGCGAGAGGGCCGACGAAGATACCGGTCAAAGCAGAAGGAAAGAGCAGCAATCCAATCGTGATGCGTCCGAGGTTGTGCTGCTCGGTGAGTACGGCGGGGATCACGATCAGCAGCGAGAAAAACGTGGCCGGGATCGCGGAGGCTGCGAGGGGTACCCGCCAGGTCGCCGCACGGCGAAGTACCGAGCGCGGAATGAACGGTTGAGCGTTTCGTCGACCTCCGATGACACTGGCTGCAATGCCGAGGCCAACGAGTGCGAAGCCTCCGACACCGACGATCACGTTGGATGCCAGCTGGAGAGTCAAGTTCAAGCCAACAGCGATGAGTGCGACGCCAAAGCCGCCCAGAATGTCGATGCCCGAAAGGCTCTGGTTGGTTTTGATCGAGAGAGCGCGGATCGGTCGCAGCACGAGTAGTCCCAAGGCTGGAAGGGCCAGCGCTGGTCGCCAACCGAAGAACTCCGCGAGGACCGCGCCAATCAGTAGTCCAGATGCAGAGGCGGCGACGATGCCAGACATGCGGGTGAGCACCTGCGGTCGATCCGCTTGGCTTGTCTGTGTGGCGATGATGACCGGTGCGAGGACCGGGAGCGCTCCGGCGCCGAGACCGAGCAGCGCTCGCGCCGCTATCAACGTACCGACCGAGGGGGCTGCAGCCGAAAGGAGTGCGCCTAGCGACAGTACTAACAGGCCGACCGTGATCGGGGTGCGAGGGCCAACGAGGTCGGCGACCCGGCCGTAGATCGGGGCGCTAGCTGCCAGTGCCACCACGAAGGCGGTGATAACCCAGGCTCCCGTTGCGAGTGAGAGGTCAAAGTCATCGCGAATTGTCGGCACGACCACCGCAGCAGCCGAGGAAGCAAGTGCAACCAGGCCGTAGGCAGTACCGACGACATTGGCGATCTTCTTCAGTGAACTGTCCGACGCCACATGAGATCCCCCCGTACCGCCGGGAGTGTTTGGCGATACTGTCTTGCCGGAAGAGCGCACAAGGAATGGAACCCAGCCGCCAGAGGTTCTATTCAAACTTGAATATTCTCTTGGGCTGAGCAACCGGGCTCCGGGTAGAAGCGGCCGATGCGCAGTCTCAGAATGGTCTAAGTTGTTCCAAGCTTGAGCAATGCCGGCGTGTACGTGCGGTGAACGGGCAGGCAAAACCGGGAGGGCGGACATGGACAGAGCGGTCAGTGTGAGCGCACTCGACGCACCAATTGCGGCGTTGGGTGAGTCTCCGGTCTGGTCTGTGGCTGAACAAGCCCTGTACTGGGTCGACATCGATTCGCAGCAGATCCACCGGTACGACTTCGAAACAGCGAACATCGAGAGCAGAACGACCGTTGCTCGCCCCGGTTCGATTGCGTTGAACCCGGTCGAACGAATGCTGACCATTGGGATGGAACACCATGTGGTGCGGTTTGATTGGGATTCTGCTGACGCGTGGATGCTTCTCGACCTCGAAGCCGAGGGCATAGGCAACCGCCTAAACGATGGTCGCTGCGACCCAGCGGGTCGATACGTCTTGGGGTCGATGTTCGCCGACACGAACGCAGGTCGGACAACCGGAATTCTTCACCAGGTGCAGCACGGCTCGGCTACCCAGCTGCGCAGTGGCATCGGAGTCGCCAACGGGCTGGCGTTCGACGCTGTGCGGAATCGGATGTACTTCGCCGACACGCCGACCGAGAAGGTGTTGGCTTTCGACTACGACCCAGCGACCGGGATTGCAACGAACGAGCGAGTGTTTTTCGACTACGCCGACATGCCCGGCAAACCCGATGGTGCGTGCGTCGATTCGGAAGGCTGCTATTGGTCAGCTTCGGTCAATGGCTGGGCGGTGCTTTGCATCAGCCCCGATGGTGAGGTTGTGCGCAGGGTCGAGCTTCCGTTGCAGAAGCCGTCGATGCCGTGCTTTGGTGGGCCGGACCTAGATGTCTTGTTCGTCACCACGATCGGGGTAGGAGGCAACACGCCTTCCGAACCCGGAAGGGATGGCTTTGCTCCGGGCGCAACTCTGCGGATCGATGGACTCGGCGTCACCGGGGTTCGCGAACCCGCTTATCAGGGTTGAACGTGGAGCGTTATAGTTTCGCGCGTGGCATCTATGCAGGTTCCGAAGTACCAGGCGATCTACACCACCCTGCGTCAACGGATTCTCGACGGTGATTTAGCTCCCAGCTCGCAGCTCCCTTCGCAACAAGAGCTGGCCGAAGAGTTTGGCGTGACGTTGATGACGTTGCGCCAGGCAATGACCAGCCTGGAAAGCGACGGCCTCATCTGGGCGGCCCGTGGTAAGGGCACCTTCGTCGCCGATCGACCGGTCGACATCAGTGTCGGCAACCTCCGCAGCTTTGCTGGCGAGATGCGTGCTGCCGGGCTCGACCTGACGACCAATGTGCTCAGAATCGAGGTTGGCGCTGACGCTGCAAACGATCGCGCCAGCACGGCACTAGATTGCGCCGGTGATCTCGTGAGCATGACCCGATTGCGACGGGTCGACGGCGTGCCGATCAGCTTGCAGCGCAGCTACATGGCGCTGGAGGTCGGTGTGCTCGACCCTGATGCAGGCTTTGAGGCCGAGTCTCTTTACGACGCGATCGAAGAAACGACCGGTTGGGTCACGAGCGAGGCTGTCGAGTCAATTACTGCAGTCTCACTTTCAGAGGCTGATGCTTCGGTGCTCGAAGCCGAGGTTGGTCACCCGGCGCTGTTGTCGATCCGCACATCGAGCAACCAGTTCGACCAGCCTTTCCTATACGACGAGGCTTGGTTGGTAGGAGGTCGCTGTTCTATTGCAGCCGGCCGCAGTTCCGATCGCCTCTCGTTTAACTACATCGCCAAGGAATCGGTTGCGAAATAGCACCGTTTCCTGTTAAATCTAGTCTTCTAGATGTTTGGAGCTGAAGTGTCGATTATCAAGCCAGCGTCGCCGAACTTGATGGGAGAGCCTGACCAGCAGGGGTTCTTCGGCGAGTTCGGAGGCCGATACGTCGGTGAGCCGCTCATTGCCGCGTGCGAAGAGTTAGAGCATGCCTTCGTCGATGCGTGGGCCGATCCTGAGTTTCGCGCCGAATTCCTCGACACGCTTAATGGTTACGGTGGACGACCATCGCCAACAACCGAATGTGGAAATCTAAGCGAGCAGCTCGGTCTGAGACTGCTGCTGAAGAGGGAAGACCTCAACCACACGGGCAGTCACAAGATCAACAATGTGCTCGGTCAAGCCCTACTAGCAAAGCGCATGGGGAAGACGCGAATGATCGCCGAGACCGGAGCGGGCCAGCACGGCGTCGCCACCGCAACCGCCGCAGCGCTTCTGGGTATGAGCTGCACGGTGTACATGGGTGAAGTCGACATGGCCCGACAGGAACTCAACGTCTTCCGCATGCGCTTGCTCGGCGCCGAGGTGGTTCCAGCACTGTCGGGAAGCCGCACGCTAAAAGATGCGGTGAACGAAGCGATGCGCGCATGGGTATCTGAGGTTGGTGACACCCATTACTGTTTGGGCTCGGTCATGGGCCCGCACCCGTATCCGTGGATGGTGCGCTCGTTCCACGAGATCATCGGCACCGAAGCTCGCCAACAGGTGATGGAACTGACCGGCGGCCTTCCCGACGTGGCCGTGGCCTGTGTGGGCGGCGGTTCGAATGCCGCTGGCCTGTTTGCCGGCTTCGCCGACGACGAGAGTGTGCGGTTGGTCGGGGCCGAACCAGCTGGTGGTGCAGCTGCTGGTAGGGGAGTGCCAGCGATCGTGCACGGCATGAAGTCGTACTTCATGCAGGACGAAGTTGGCCAGATCCTCGAAGCGGAGTCGATCTCAGCCGGTCTCGACTATCCCGGTCTCGGCCCAGAGCACTCGCACCTCGCTGCGACCAAGCGAGCCGAGTATTACTCGGTGACCGACGACGAAACCCTCGAAGCCTTTCAACTGCTCAGCAAGACCGAAGGCATCATCCCAGCGCTCGAATCGGCGCACGCGATTGCGTGGGTCGTCAAGGCAAAAGAAGAGTTGGCGGGAAAGACCGTTCTGGTCAACCTGTCAGGCCGGGGAGACAAGGACGTTCAGCAAGTGCAGGAGATCTTGGGGATATGAGTACCACCACCACCGAAGCTCAATCACTTGAGACGTACCTGACCGAGCGCCGGGGGGAGCGGCGTCTGCTGATGCCGTATGTGACAGCGGGGGTGTGTCCCGACTGGCTCGAACTGGTCGACGCTGTTATCGATGCTGGGGCCGACGCAGTCGAGATCGGCATTCCGTTCTCTGATCCAGCGATCGACGGATCGACAATTCAAGAGGCGACAGTCGTGGCGCTCGATGCTGGGATGACCCCAGCCGCAGCGCTTCAGGCGCTCACCGGTCGTGGATTCGGCGTGCCGCTGATCGCAATGACGCATTACAACCTCGTCTATCGCTACGGCCATGAGCGGTTCGCCGCCGACCTTGTAGCTGCGGGCGGTTGGGCGACGATCTTGCCGGACCTACCAATGGAGCACGCCGCCGACTGGAACGCTGCGGCCGATGCGTCGGGCATTGAGAACGTCCTTCTCGCTGCACCGGTAACCACCGACGAGCGTTTGGCGCGCGTGGCCGAAGAGTCGAAGGGCTTTGTATACGTTGTCTCGACGATGGGAACCACCGGCGCTCGTGGAGCGGTCGACGATGCAGCGACGGCTCTGGCTCTTCGGGTCAAGGCCGTTACCGACAAGCCTGCGATCGTCGGCTTTGGCATCTCGAACGGCGAGACCGCCGTGCAAGCTGCCAAGGAGGCCGACGGCGTGATCGTGGCCTCAGCGTTGATGCGCCGAATCCTCGATGGAGCATCGGTCGACGAAGCTGCGAGTTTGGTGGCCGAGATTCGCCAGGCTCTAGACGAGGCGTATCCAGCGTAAATCAGATACGGCGTATCTCACGTAGCGTTCGAGAAGTTACAGATTCAGGAGTCTGAACAGAACTTAACCCCGCATTTGTTGGACGAATGTACCAAAGACCGTACATTTAGGTGTATCGCCTGTCACACACCA
>CAZHUR010000189.1:0-5572 GCA_964535395.1 uncultured Acidimicrobiales bacterium | reverse complement strand
GGAATCGGGTCCAAGGTCGTAGACCGCGTCCTCGAACAGGCCCGTGCGTGGGGAGCGGAGTCAATGACGATCTCATGGGCACCCGGCGTTGGGTCTCCAGAACCGATCTATCTGTCCAAGGGATTTGTTCCGACCGGCCGGATTGAACACGGCGAAGTCGAAGGCCGAATCATCCTCTAACTAGCTGAGGTCGAGGAAGAAGATTCCAGGCTCGTTGGTGTTTGAGTCGGTCAGGAAGAACCTGGCGAGGTCCTGTTCGCCATCGCTATCGGACACTTCTTCAAAGGTCATTCGGAGCTGTACGAGCGAGTCGCCGGCTTCGATAGCGGCTGTGGCCGCGTCGGTAACGTCGCAAGTGAGCGAGCTTTCGGTCGGCCGTTCGCATGTGACGAGATCGCCGGTTGGCTCGAGGTCGAATACCTGCGGGCCGAAGGCTTCGAAGGAAACCGGTGCCACCTGAAGATCGCCGAGTGCTTCGAACACGTTGCCGCTGGTGCTGAGTACGTCGGATCGCAGGACAGCATTGGACGGGACGCTCGTGCCCTCGGGTACCGCGAAGGTGAGCCAAATCTGGACTCCGTCTCCGTTCGGGAAGTTTGGGTTGAGATTGTCGCCAGCGAACAAGCCCGTACCCATTCCTGCAAAGCCACGTGGAGTGTGGCCTTCGAACGCGCTGGTGCCATCGTTCGGAATCGAGACCGGTTCGCCGCTAGCAGAGGAGGTGTTTGGTATGTCCGCGATGTCTGGCGTGTTCGACCCCTCGGACGAGCTGGTGACCGTCGAGCCGCAGGCTGCCGCTATCAGGCCAACGGCCGCGATCAGTGCAGCGAGTTTCTTCTTAGCGGACACCATCGAGCACTCCTTGAGCGGTGTAGCGGGCGACGACGATTTCGTCATCGTTGAGAACTGTTCCGTTGGTTCCAGAGAACATGAGGGTTCCCGGATCTTGGAGTTGATGGTGCAGGCCGAAGATATGGCCGACCTCGTGGCTCGACACTCGTTCGTCATTGACGGTTGGTTCGTCGACGACAAAGAAGACGCGAGAGCTGTTCGGGGCAAAGCCGTTGACTCGTCCGGCAAATCGAAGGTAAAAGCCGTTTACGGCTGCGGCGTTCGGAATGTCAAAGGTGTTTCCTACCTGTTCGAAGAACGGGCCGGTATCGAGGCCTGTCGCAATCGCTTCCAAAACGTCGCAGGGCACTTGAATAGTTTCGATGTTGACAGGGTCGAAGATGACGTTGGCTTGGGCCCAAACCTCTCCCATATCGCCAGCGATGACCGCTAGCCCGCCCTCTGTCCGCTGTGACGAGAACTGTGAGTCTGGCCCAGCACCAGCCTCCTCGATGAGAAATAGCGACAGAGGCACCGTCAGGGCCACATCGGGAGCGATATCGGGGACCGTGCTAGGGGTCGCCTCTTCCTCTGAATCACCAACTTGGCCCGTCGTAGCGGTGACACCACAGCCTGCCAGACCGACGGCGGCGAGGGATCCGAGTGTGAGGGCGCGTCTATCCACGGATCGGTAACCCGCTAAAGATGGCCAGGCTTCCCTCAGTGGGCGAACCGATTTGGGAGCGGTTGCGTTTAAAAAACCCCAAAATTGGCCGAACTAGAAGCTATGACCGAAGGCGTGGATCGGGAGACCGAGATCAACCGAACCAAGACGGGCCTTCCAAAGCGAGCACTCGCGGAGCAAACGCCCGACTGGCAGCCGATCCTGACCCTTACGCGCTCCGCAAGCATCGTCATTCTGGCCATCCTGGCGTCCAGGACTAGCCCAATGAATGTAGCGATCGTGGTCTTGCTCATTGTCGGGGCTGCGGTACAACCCATCGTGGCTCGCTTTACGTCCGATGCTGAGACCCGCCGCGCCGGCTTCTTCTGGAGCGACATTTCGTTGGCGGTCGGAGTAGTTGTTCTCGCGCCGGTGTACTTCCTTCCAGCGTGCATCGTGTTGGTCGCCACGGTGTCGGGTTATGCCACCGCTGCCAGAGCGCGAATGTACGCCTGGTTAGCGATCGTGGTGCCCGTACTCGTGTTCCTGCTCGGATCCCTGGCCGAGGTCGAGCACCTAGAACTCGCCGTTGCCGCGACCATCGCCGTGTCGGTCGTACACGGAATCATCGGCCAGCAGATGAGAGAGTCATTTCTTGCAACACGCCGACAGCTCGACTTCGCAGTCGGAGCGTCCGGCGGGATGATTCACGTGACCAACCTCGACCACGGCGTGACCCATCTCGAGGGAGATGTCTACGGCGTTGTCGGTTGGTCACGGCGCGACTGGATGACCATGGACCAGTTCCGGGTCGTTCATCCCGATGATCACGACGCCTTTCATATCGATGCCGATCAGCTTGTGCCGGGCGAAACCATCCAGCGGTCCGGCCGCGTTCGCACAGAAGACGGGCGCTGGGTGTGGCTCCTTGACACGTCTCGCGTCGTCGACGCTGGAACTCACATCGAGCTGCACGGGTTTACCGTTGATGACACGGCCCGAAAGCTAGGTCTTGAGCATGTCGAGTCTGAAGCAACGACCGACGCGCTCACAGGCTTGCCAAATCGCCGAGCCCTGACCAAGCGACTTGGCGAGCTCAGCGACAGTACGGGTCATCACTTGGTCCTGCTAGACCTCGATCGGTTCAAAGATGTCAACGACACGCTCGGGCACGACGCGGGTGATGCTTTGCTGCGTGTGGTAGCTGATCGAATTGTGGCGACTGTGGCAAAGGCTGGGTTCGTTGCTCGGCTTGGCGGCGACGAATTTGCCATCGTTTTCTTGGGTGAACTGAACACTGCCTTTGTTCAAGAGCGCGTGACGGTACTGGCCCAAGCCTTGACGAGGCCCATGAACATCAGTGGCGTAAACGTCACAACGTCGGCATCAGCCGGAATCGCTCGGGCGACAGAAGGCTCGTCGGTTGGATCTGACATGCTTCGCCACGCCGACGTTGCCATGTACTCAGCGAAACGCAACGGCGTTACATCGGTGCTCTTCGACCGAACAATGGGCGCCGAACTCGAGCGTCGGGCTGCGCTCTCCACCCAGATCGGTCCAGCTCTCGAAGCCGGCCAGATCAAGCTCCATTATCAGCCGATCATCGACCAGCGAGGCAACATTGTGTCGGTGGAAGGGTTGGCTCGGTGGGAACATCCAGAGATGGGGCTGCTCACCCCTGACAATTTCCTCGATCTCATTCTGGTTTCGGATTGGTCGGGATATTTCAATCGTTTGATGATCGAACAGGCGGTCCAGGCAGCAGCACTGGTGCGCCGTATCTCATCGACTGTGAGCGTCGCGGTGAATGTGTCGGTCAGGACGCTCGAAGATGAGGCGTTCGAACGCTGGTTCTTGGAGACATGTCACAGGTTTGGCACCGAGCTTTCGTCCTTAGTCTTCGAGGTCGCCGAGCAGGATTTGCACCATGAGATCGACACCGGCGATGCAATCGACAGATTCGCCGCCCTCGGAGTAGGAATCGCGATCGATGACTTCGGCACCGGATATGCGTCATTCGACCGGCTCCGCTGGCAGCCAGTGAGCCAACTCAAGCTCGACATGGGTCTGGTGCGCCACATCGACAAAAGCGAGCGAGACCGGCTCATCGTGCAACATATTGTCGACTTGGCTCATGCACTTGGCCAAGAGATCGTTGCGGAGGGAGTCGAGACCCTCGAACAAGCCCATACGCTCCGTGACCTTCAATGTGAGCTCTTCCAGGGACACCTGTTCGCTCGCCCATTACCAATGGTTCAGTTGCAGAGGCTACTCGTGACAGGCCCCACGCCAGAAGCTCAAGCAGCGTAGCTAGCGTCGCCCGTTCGCCCTTGGGTGCCGCGTGACCAAATGTCGGTCGACCCGACTAGGTTGGGGACATGGGCATCGTTGACGAGGATGTCGAGCGAGTCCGCCAGTCGACCGACATCGTCAAGCTCATTTCTGAGCACACGCAACTCAAACGAGTAGGCCGCCGGTGGTCTGGGCTGTGTCCATTTCACAACGAGAAAACTCCATCGTTTTCGGTGAACTCCGAAGAAGGCCTGTACCACTGTTTTGGCTGCAAGAAGTCTGGCGACTCGATCTCGTTTGTGCGAGAGCTGCAGATGCTCGACTTTCCTGGAGCGATCGAACATCTCGCCCGGGTCGCTGGCATCACGTTGCGGTATACCGATGCCAACGAGGGAGCGGTTCGGAACAAGCGGAAAGAACTCGTCGGCAAGGTGCAGGCGGCCGTCGACTTCTACCACGAGTACCTCCTTACTTCGCCAAGCGCGGGAGCCGCACGCAGCTACCTGCGCCAACGCGGCTTCGACGGCGACATGGTCCGCCGCTACAAGGTCGGCTACGCGCCAGATGCATGGGATCAGCTGTCTCGAAAGCTCAAGCTGAGCAACAAGGATCTGGTCGATTCTGGTCTTGGCAAGATGAATAGCCGGAACACACAGATGGACTGGCAGCGAAACCGCATTGTGTTTCCGGTGTTCGACGAACGAGGCGATGCCGTGGGATTTGGCGGACGCATTCTCCCCGGTGGCGAAGGCGCGAAGTACATCAACAGCCAGGAATGCATGGTGTACTCGAAGAGCCGGGTGCTCTACGGCCTGAACTGGGCCAAGGAACATGTGGTTGCGAGTAACACGGCGGTGATCTGTGAGGGTTACACAGATGTCACCGGCTTTGCTCGGGCTGGCATAAACTCGGCGGTCGCAACGTGCGGTACCGCGCTCACCGACGACCATCTCAAATTGTTGAAACGGTTCACTGGCCGTCTCGTCCTCGCATTCGACGCCGACGATGCGGGCAAGGCTGCGGCAGAACGGGTCTATGAATGGGAGCGCAAGTACGAGATCGATGTACTCGTTGCCGACCTGCCCCAAGGCGTAGACCCCGATGACTTGTCTCGGTCAGATCCCGAGCGTCTTGTTGACAGCGTAAACAATGCACTCTCGTTCCTCGAGTTTCGCCTCGACCGCGAACTGGCACGCCACGAAATGACCTCGATCGAGAACAGAGCCAGGGCAGCAGAGGAAGCTCTGGCGCTGATTGGTGAACACCCAAACGTCCTGGTGAGAGACCAATACGTCATGACAATCGCTGACCGGTGCCGCATGGAACCAGATCGCCTCAGAGAGATGCTCCAAAACCCTCCAAAGCGAAGGGGAGCCAGGGGGGTGAAGATCAAAGAGGCACCGGCGGTCGTTATTCCACAACGCGGAAGCGACCACGTCGAAGACCAAGCACTTCGGCTCCTGATCGACGATGAAGATGGCACCACAGACATCCTCAGCGAAGCTCTTTTCAGCGTTCCGATGCGCCGAGAAATCCTCGCCGCACTGCGCGCAACCGCTTCGGTGCGCGAAGCTGTAGACATGCTCGGCGCGGATGAGAGCAACCTCCTAATCGAATTAGCGGCCCAAAGCGGCGACGAACTCGACGCGAACGCAGTGCTATCACGATTGGTAGGAAGGGCCGCCGACCGACTTGCCCGCGACCTCGAATCGGAGATGCGCCTCGGCGGTGATATCGAAGAACTCCTGCCCGACGTGAGATATCTACGCCAATGGGTCATAGATC
>CAZHUR010000188.1:0-5582 GCA_964535395.1 uncultured Acidimicrobiales bacterium | reverse complement strand
GGCTCTCACGACCCGCCTTCATGCAGAGCTCGGTGTAGCGCAGTCGTTGGGCGTGCTGACCCGCAGCGCTACTTGTGACCGAACCATCGTGGATCCGGTGAGCAAAGCTCCGTCTCGGGTCTGCGAGCACGGGATGGTTCCGAGCCAAGATCGTGAACGTTGCGAGGTCCATCGCCGACCCGAAGCGATCTTCGAATCCACCGATCTCTTTGAGCAGTTGGGTCCGATAGATCGCCGACGGGAAGACGATCTCGATCAGATCACCAGTGCTCCGGAGGTGCTCCCATTCTTCGATCGACGCTGGGCCATAGTCCTTGTTCGTCGAGAATCTCGGAGCGTCTCCTGTTCCGCTCACCCGCCTACAAAAACTGCCGACTACGGCGGGTGTTGGAGTGGTATCCCAGAACTTGGTCAGCAACTCTTCAACCCGAGGTTCGAGCGCGAGGTCATCGTCGCCCATAAACGTCACGAAATCTGTCGTCGTGGCGTCTAGCGCCGTGTTGTGACTCGCCGAGATCGTCAGGCGCTCCGACAGCTCGGTGATCTCGACCGGCCCAGCCCATTGCGCCAGAAGATCTCCAAGCGATGCTCCGAGAGTGGGGTCATCGGGACCGTTGAGCACCACATGAAGCGAGACACCCGGAGGTGTCGTGTCGAGCAGGCTCTGAATCGCAGCCTGAAGGTAACCGTCTCTGCCGATCGTACATATGGCTATCGTCAGATCAGCGGGTTCTGGGCGCCTAGTGAGGGCAGAATCTTCCAGCTTGGACATCTCTCAACCACATCGCCGCACAATCTTGAGGGACCGTGCGGGAATCCTTCAAGCCGACACTAGTCAACGACTATGACAGAGCAAAAGGCGATCGTGATATTGATTTCACCGAAAGTGGTCGGCTATCGAGCAAAGGCGAGCGCATCTGCTTCGCTGGTGAATACCGCAAAGTCACGGAATCGCATGTACGAGACTGAATCTGGGTACCAGACCGATCCTGATCCTCCCCAGAAGTTCTGGACGATCAGCGAGTCTGGTCCGTCGGTGCGATTGCCACCGGTCCAGTTCACGTTCGGAATGTGCAGGCGAGGCTGCAAGGCTCCGCCGCCGGTGCTCGTCCACGCCTTGAACCAACCGTTGTCTCCATCGACCCGGTAGCCGAGCACGACAGTGACCCATTGGCCTACTTCCAGATCCCAGATGCGAGGGTCGCCAACACCTTGGTTGGTGCCGTTGTTGATGCCTTCGAAGGGCGTCGCGCCGAAGCCGTTGAGGAAGTAGTAGTCCTCGCCGAATCCGGAGGCAATGTTCTGGTTGTTAATCTCTTGGCCATAGACGTAGGCAGCGAGGCTGAGGCCATCGCGGGGCTCGTAGTTGAAACCGTCGCTGTTTGTGCCACGGATCATGAGTCGACCCGAGAAGCCTCCCGCGGTGTGGTTTCCGCCGGTGTTGTCACCGGGGCTACCACGCATGAGGCCCGGCAATTTGATGCCCGTGCCCCACGACGGCTGTCCGTCGCTTCCGTTGCCATCACCAGCGTCGAATCCAGGCTCCAAGAAGAACGAGTACACGAGGTAGCTTTCCTGCGAGGCAGGGATCGGGACGTTGAACTGCTTCTGACTGTTGTTGCCTGTTCCAGAACGGGTGCGGAGGAAGTTTCCACTTGCATGTGAGACGACCGCCCAGTCATCCCAGTTGCTGCTGCCACGGTTGGTCAGGTCACCGAACGCTGCTTCGAGAGAGTTTGTCACGGCATCTCGACTTTGACCGAAGTTGAAACCTCGCACGTTGTCGAGAGAAGCGTTCAGCAGGACCTGACCCGATGATGCTCGTGCGGTCGATGCGGGAGCGGGAGCGGTTGTTCTCGGAGCAGCGGTTGTCGCCGGAGTTGTGGCCCGTGGAGCAGAAGTCGTTGCCGGTGCGGAAGCTCGTGGAGCAGAGGTCGTTGCCGGTGCGGAAGCTCGTGGAGGAGCGGTAGTCGCAGTCGTCCCAGGAGTCCGCGTTGACGGGGTTCGGGTTGTTGACGGGTTTCGGGTCGTCGATGGGTTCGACGGCGCTGACGACGTAGAGGGGCGACTCGATGGGGCAGCCTGCACTGACGCACCACCGCGGTCGTCCTCATCGACAAGGGCCAAGGTCTCGGGAGCGTCTTCGTTGCGGAGATCAGAGCGCGGTCCCTCATTGCGGGCCGTCGACTGCGATGATGCTCCCTGGTCGGTGGCCAGCTCCGTGCCACTCTCTGCTTCCGGGGAGAATCGTTCAAGGCGTTCGGTGAACGCTCGTGCACCATCGATTGATGGCGAGCCGAGTTGGCGAGCCATGTCGTTTCCGGGCTCACCGACCGCTCGAGCGCCGTCTGTGACCGTGGACTGAGCAAGCCACGAGCCCACGAACTGATCGTTTGGTGCAACAGCGCCTGCGGCGAAGATGACTGCAACAAACAGTGGGGCAAGGCTAAGGCCAAGAAGAACAATGATGGGCAAGGGAAGTCGGGACAGACGTTTTACGGCCGCGCCGAACGTACCTGGGGATTGCGTGGGCATTCCGTCTAATTCGACGTACGAAAACCTCACCTTTAGTGAGATTTAGCCCGCGACGCGCAGGGACGGCCACCTTTTAGGCAGACTCGCTACTGTTTTAAGGTTCTATGCGTTGTGTGAGCCGACGTAAGAACTTGGTAATCGAAGGGTAGCGACTAGATTTAGAAATACCACCCTGCGTGGTCAGCCTTTCCGGCTGTTGTTCCCGTCACGTTCGTTGCGCAGTGCCCGATTCACCGCTATCCAGAGCAATGCGGAGAACACCAGCTCTGTGACGATGGTCGTCACCGCCGCTGCCCGCCAGCCAAACGCCGGCACAAAGATCAGGTTTGCAATTAAGTTGCCGACAGCTGTCGTGGACATGATCCGCGCTCGCGTCCACTGGCGGTCGGTGCCTGTGAGCGTGTTCGCTGGGAAGAATTGGCTTGCTCGAACCGCTGGAACGAATGCCAGCCAGCGCAGCGCTGTTGGTGCTTCCACAAACTCATCGCCGAGAACAAAGGTTAACGAGGGAGCAAGAATCCACAGACCTACCCCGGCAAAGAGCCCATAGGTCACAGCGAGTGCAGTCAGCTTTTTTGCATACTTGACCGCTTCTTCGATGGTGTTGGAACCACGTCGGAAGAACTCCGAGTACGAGGCTCGAACCACAGCCGCCAGCGGCAGGTTCGCGAGATCGAGAACTCGAGTTGCAGCCGCATAGGCACCCGCGTCTTCGTCGAGGCCGTAGCCACCGAGCACAACCTTGTCGATGTCGGCTTGTGCGGTGTTTGCCAGGTCGACAAAGACGAACGGAGAGCCCGAGGTGAACTCCGCTCTCGTCGGCGAGACCAATCGAAACTTCGCTCCCAAGAATCGCCTCACCACAACGATCGTTGACACAGATCCAGCAGCCCCCGCGACAAAGAGGAACCACGCCCAGCTATCGATCGTGTGCTCGCTGAGTCCGAAGAAGAAGATCAAGATTGCTACCACCCGAAGCAGGGTGTTCGAGGCGTTTACATACAACCCGACCTCTGCTCTCGACAGCGCCGCTGCGGCCATGACGGCGCCGTGTTGTAGCGCCAGGCTCACCAATTGTGAAGTTGAGATCAGAAGGATGGTGACAAAGGACAGTTCGTAGATCACCAGCGCTATCGCCAACACGACCAACGCGCCAATAGGTCCAGCCACGGTCGCCATCGATGCGGTCTTGGCCCACGCGGGGCCGAACGACTTGCCGGTGCTGACAGCGCGGACCATGAGATGGGCTATACCGAAGCGGGAAACCGGAAAGATCAGCTGGGTTAACGCGAGGATGGCTGCGTACTGACCCGTGACCTCCACGCCCAGAGACCTGCCCAACAAGACAAACGTGAGCACCCGGCCTGCAGCCAGCGCCATCTCAGCAAGGAGAAGGAATGTCGAGTTGCGCCCGAGACTAGACGCCCCCACGATTCCATCTGTTTTGGCTTCTGAGGTATCCTCGGGGTTCGCGTCATCGGACATTTAGTGCCCTTAGGGATCGAGCGTCCGGAATCGACATAACTCAGCAAGGATAGAGCACGGCGCACCGTAATGATGCAACCGAAATCGATTCGGCTCTATCAACCAACAAAACACGTGTTCTTACCAGCCCCATCAGTGGGTGCGGGTGAAACACCTTCTCGGAGAATCAATGACAACCATTATCGTGACCGGCTCGGGCGGGCTGATCGTTCCCAAGCCGTAACCCACTTCGCCGATCAAGCCGACGTAATCGTCGGCATCGACAACAACATGCGAGAGCAGTTCTTTGGAGAAGAGGCATCGACGACCTGGGTCGTCGAGGACCTTACGAAACGCCTCGACAACTACCGTCACGTCGGTCTCGACATTCGAGACAACGACGCGATCAACAAGTTGTTCGCGGAGTACAGCTCAGATATTTCTCTGATCGTGCACACTGCCGCTCAGCCATCGCACGACTGGGCTGCACGCGATCCGCACACCGACTTCAGCGTGAACGCTAACGGCACCCTCAATCTGCTTGAGGCAACCCGTCAACACTGCCCCAATGCGTCGTTCATCTTCACCTCGACAAACAAGGTCTATGGCGACACGCCAAACCACCTTCCCCTCATCGAACTCGAGACCCGCTGGGAACTCGACCCCGAGCACCCATGGGCCGAGCATGGCATCCCAGAGGAGATGAGCGTCGATCAGTCCACCCACAGCCTCTTCGGTGCCTCAAAGCTCGCTGCGGACGCACTCGTCCAGGAGTACGGCCGCTACTTCGACATGAAGACCGCCGCCTTCCGCGGAGGTTGTCTCACCGGGCCCGACCACTCAGGCGCCGAGCTCCATGGCTTCCTGGCGTACCTCGTCAAGTGCACGGTGATCGGCCGCCCGTATACCGTGTACGGCTACAAGGCAAAGCAGGTTCGCGACAACATCCACGCGTCCGACCTCATCTCGGCCTTCGATCACTTCTATCGCGCTCCGCGAGTCGCCGAGGTGTACAACATCGGAGGCGGCCGAGACATCAACTGCTCGATGCTGGAGGCGATCACCCTTGCCGAAGAACTCTCTGGCAAGAAGCTCGACTACACCTACTCCGACGAGAACCGCATCGGCGACCACATGTGGTACGTCAGCGACGTTCGTCGATTCCAAAGCCACTACCCGGAGTGGAAGTTCACCTATGACCTGAAGGCAATCATGGCCGAGATCCATGACAAAATGGCCGAACGCTGGCTTGCAGAGGGATCGGACGCGTAAATGACCATCGCAATCAAAGATCGCAGTCGCGTCGACGTTTTTGGCATTCAGATGTCGGTCACAGACTACGAGGACTCGATCGAGCAGATTATCGACGCTGGTCGAGAGCGACGCTCATTTGGAATGAGTGCCCTGGCCACCCACGGTCTGATGGAGGCAGTGCATGACCCGGACTTTGCCGATGTTGTGAACGGTCTGGATCTTTTGACTCCCGACGGACAACCGGTTCGGTGGGCAATGAACATCCTCCACGACGCTGGCCTTGACGACCGTGTCTATGGACCCGACCTCACCTGGAAGGTGTGCGGTGC
>CAZHUR010000187.1:1812-5593 GCA_964535395.1 uncultured Acidimicrobiales bacterium | reverse complement strand
TCGTTGGTCAGGGCCGTTTATCGATCACGGCGTTGAGGGTTCGCCCCTCACATTGCGTGCCTTCTATCCGGTTCGGGCGTTCCCTGACATGGCGCCCGAGGATCAGCCTCGTGCGTACGCTGCGATGCGCCATTTCAGCCAGATGGCCGCGAGTGACCGGTTCCAGATCGACTATCCGTTCGAACCCGGCGACCTCGTCGGCTTCGACAATCGCCGCATTCTTCACGGACGTGACGCGTTCGAGACCGGTGGCACGCGCCACTTGCGCGGCATGTACATCGACCAAGACGAAGTTCGCTCAACCGCACGAGTTGTCAGCAGACGCCTCGCTGACCAGAGCCGATAAGAAAAGAGATCGCAATGGAGAACAAGCACAGTGGAGTGTTCATCACCTGCGCTGTTACTGGTGGGGGTGCCACGACGGCCAAGTCCGACAAGGTGCCGATCACTCCCGAGGAGATCGCAAACGCATGTATCGAAGCAGCCAAGGCAGGTGCGGCGATCACCCACGTGCACGTTCGTGAAGATAACGGCGATGCGTCTCGCGACGTTGGCAAGTACGCCGAGGTCGTGGAGCGAGTTCGCGAGAGCGACACCGACGTGGTGCTCAATCTCACTGCAGGTATGGGTGGAGACATCGTGCTTGGGGGCGTGGAGACTCCGCTGCCTCCGACTCCCGAAGGTACCGACATGGTCGGCGCCACGGAGCGAGTAGAACACGTTCGCGAGCTCAAGCCGGAGATCTGCACGCTCGACTGCGGCACTATGAACTTTGGCGAGGGCGACTACATCATGACGAACACGCCGAGTCAGCTCGAAGAGATGGCGAAGCAGATGACCGAGATCGGCACTCGCATCGAAATCGAAGCGTTCGACACCGGCCACCTCGCACACGCCAAGAGCTTGGTAGAGCGAGGCATCATACCGAACCCGGTCATGGTGCAGTTGTGCATGGGCATTCCGTGGGGCGCACCCGACGACCTCAACACATTCATGGCAATGCGCAACAACATCCCCGACGACTGGACGTTCTCGGCCTTCAGCATCAGCCGCAACCAACTGAAGTACGTGTCGCTTGCAGCGATGGCTGGCGGCAACGTGCGCGTCGGCCTTGAAGACAACATCTACCTCGACCGCGGAGTGCTCGCCACGAACGGTGACCTCGTGGATCGGGCGGTGACGATCCTCGAAGCGCAGAACTACAACATCCTCACCCCGCAGCAAGTCCGGGAGAACCTGGAACTCACCAAGCATGGCTGAGTTCCCGGTCATCACCATTCAATCCGCGGCCGTTGTAGGTTGCGGGGTGATCGGGGCTGCCTGGGCAAGTCGGATGTTGCTCAACGGTGTCGACGTCGCGATTGGTGATCCATCCGATAACGCAGAGCAGATCCTTACAGAGGTGCTCGCAAACGCCGTCGCCGCCTACGACGACCTCGGTCTCCCAACCGACCAGCAGGGCACCTATCGAATTGCCACCTCGATCGCTGACGCTGTCGCCGATGCGGAGTTCATTCAAGAAAGCGTTCCCGAGCGGCCCGACACCAAAGCTACTGTTCTCGCCGAGATCGAAGAAGCGGCTCCGGCCGACACGATCATTGGCTCGTCGACGTCGGGCATCAAGCCATCGACGATGCAGACAACGATGACGTACCCCGAACGATTGGTGGTTGGCCACCCGTACAATCCGGTCTATCTGCTGCCGGTTGTCGAAGTGGTCGGCGGTGAAGTCACGCCCATAGAGAACGTGCGTCGCGCACAAGGCATCTACGCAGGTATCGGCATGAAGCCGGTGCATGTGCGAGTCGAGATCGATGCGTTCATCGGCGACCGCCTTCTCGAAGCTGTGTGGCGCGAAGCGCTGTGGCTCATTGACGACGGTGTGGCTACTACCCAAGAGATCGATGACGTAATGACCCATGGGTTCGGCCTGCGCTGGGCACAGATGGGCTTGTTCGAGACCTACCGAGTCGCCGGTGGTACTGGCGGATTTCGTCACTTCATCGAGCAATTCGGCCCGACCCTCGACTGGCCGTGGACCAAACTGATGGACACTCCAGAGTTCACTCCCGAACTCGTCGACAAGATCGTCGAGCAGTCAGATGAACAGTCGGGTCAGCATTCAATTCGTGAGCTTGAGCGAACTCGAGATCAGAACGTGGTTGGTTTCCTCAAGGTCCTCGAAGCCAATCAGTGGGGAGCTGGCACGACGATCGCGGAACATCGGGAGCGTCAACTTCCCAATTGACCTGGCGAGCGGTGGGTGAGCCCCGACCTCCGTGGGTATTGATGGTGAAATACGCTTGGGAAATGAGATTCAAGTTTGTATCACTACTCGCGTTGACCTTGCTTGCGACCGCATGTGGGAGCTCATCGAGCAGTGGCTCAGCCGACTTCGACGTGTCGAACTTGGTCGTGGAAGCCGGTTCCACCGCGAGTGGATCGGTCGAGGTTGACGGTACGACAATCGACTACGCGACGTCGGTGCCGGAAGGATTCGAAGTGGGTGATACCGCTCCCGTCTTGCTGGCTCTGCCTCCGGGTCCCCAAGACATTTCGCTCACGCGCAACATCGTCGACAATGTGTATGCCCCAGAAGCGCAACGCCTCGGGTGGGTTGTCGTCAGCCCCGCAGCTCCAGATGGAGTGCGCTTCTTTGACGGTAGCGAAGCCCTTCTGCCAGGGTTCGTCGATTGGATCGAAGCTTGGGTCACGCCCGAAGGCGGAGCTCCCCACGTAGCGGGCATTAGCAACGGCGGGTTGAGCGCCTTTCGATACGCTGCCGAGAACCCGGATCGAACTCAGTCGGTCATTGCCTTCCCGGGGTTCCCTCGAAACAGCAACGACCGTGCAGCGCTAGGCGAACTCGCCGACATCCCGATCCGGCTGTACGTAGGTGAGACCGACACGAACTGGGTTGGCCCGTCAGAACAAACCGTCACCGAGTTCCGCGCACTCGACGGCGACATCGAGCTGACCATATTCCCAGGCGAGGGCCACGTGATGCAATCGACCGCCGACGGAACACTCGTGTTCGCAGAGCTCGAGAGCTTCAGATAGCACCGGGGTCACATCAGATTCCGAGGTCCAAAACTAAGCGCCCATGACGAGTTGCCGACCCTATAACTATGAAGCTCAAGTTCATGTCTCTGGTTTTGGTCTTTGCACTTGCGGCTGCGGCATGCGGAGCGACGTCCACCAACGGCTCTGCTGACTTCGACGTCTCAAGCTTGCTCATTGGTGCGGGTACGACGACAAACGGCGCAGTCGACATCGACGGCACGACGATCGAATATGTAACCGTCGTGCCCGCAGGATTCACCGTGGGTGACACCGCCCCTGTCGCGTTGGCCTTGCCTCCGGGCGACCAGAGCCTCGGCACGACACGAAGCACGGTCGATGCTGTGTACGCATCTGAAGCGCAACGCCTCGGCTGGGTTGTGGTCAGTCCCGCAGCGCCGGGAGGCGACCAGTTCTTCGACGGTGGCGAAGATCACCTTCCCCGGTTCGTCGATTGGATCGAGGCTTGGGTAACTCCCGAGGGTGGGGCTCCCCATGTTGTGGGCATGAGCAATGGCGGGCTCAGCGCTTTCCGCTATGCAGCGGAGAACCCGCAACGTACACAGTCGATCGTTGCGTTTCCTGGCTTTCCGAGGTCGAACGGTGATCGGGATGCACTCGAAGAGCTCACCCACGTGCCGATCATGCTGTACGTGGGCGGAGACGACACCCCTTGGATTGGACCTTCGCAAGAGACCGTCGCCGAGTTTGGTGCCCTCGG
>CAZHUR010000187.1:0-1712 GCA_964535395.1 uncultured Acidimicrobiales bacterium | reverse complement strand
CCTTCGGTGCGGGTGCGCTTGAGCTCCCAGAAGCCGTCCATAGTCGACATGGTGACCATGGCATCCCAGAGTGCAAGCCCTTCTTCACCTTGAGGAGCGCGACTGATAACCGGTCCAAAGATGCCGACCTTGTCGCCGTCTTCTTTCTCGAAGGCAATGATCGGCGTTCCCACGTCTTCACCGACAAGTTCGAGGCCAGCATTCATCTTTTCGCGAATGACGTCATCCCATGATTCGTCGTCGAACGCTGAAGCGAACGATGCATCCAATCCAGCGGCTTCGAGAATCTCCTCGACGGGGGCATACAACTTCTCATCGTGGTGGATGAAGGTGCCGGCCTTCCAGTAGAAGTCGCCAGCCGCTTTGTTGCCCTCAGCGGCGTTGATTGCTTCGAACACTCGCAGCAGGCTGTGGGTGTACACGACGGGTGCGTAGTAGTCGGAATCTTCTGGTGGATTGTTCTTGAACAACAAACTGATTGGTTGCCAGGTGATTTCTAGATCACGCTCTGGCTGAACAACGTCGACGACCCAACGGGCCGTCACCCAACACCATGGTCAAATAGGATCTAGCCACTTATCAATCTTCATCGTTTGACCATACCCTCTTCTTCATGCAGGCACAGCAGTTTGAGGTCGTTTGGCCGAAGTCTCCTCTCGGAGTTCAACAAAAGCGGCAGGCATCTCGCCTAGATTCGCTCGACGGCAAGCGCGTCGCCTTCCTGTGGGACTATCTGTTTCGAGGTGACGAGCTGTTTCCGGTGCTCGCAAAGGCACTCGAAGAACGATTTGATGACGTCGAGATCCTCGGTTTCGAGGAGTTCGGCAACCTGCATGGTTTCGACGAGAAAGAACGCGTCGGCCGCCTGCCCGACGATCTGCGTAGTAGGGGGGTTGACGCCGTCGTCTCGGGGATGGGTTGTTGAGGTAGTTGCACGCCCGCCGTGATGCGGGCCGCACTCGCAGCTGAGTCTGCAAACATCCCCTCGGTGTCGATCGTATGTGAAGGCTTTGCTGGCCAGGCCCTCGCGACCGGTCGTGGCTACGGCTATGACGGGTTGGCGCTGGCTCAAACCGTCGGCCACGTCGATGCGCAGGGCACCGACGAGATGACGGAGAACTTTCTGGCGTCCACAGTCGACCAAGTTGTGGAAGGTCTGACGGGTCGCCTCGTCGAGGGCTCCGTCGAGACCGCGAACAGCGAGCCTTCCGCGCTCGACATCGTGATCAGCGGATCGATCGACGACATCAACACCGGCTTTCGAGAGCGACAGTGGACCGACGGCCATCCCGTCGTACCTCCGACAATTCCCCGGGTCCAAGCATTCCTCGAACCCTCTGGCCACGACCCGTGGAAGGTCCTCGGCGTTGCCCCATCTTCTGGTCGCGACGTGACCGTATGGTCGATCGGTGTGAACGCGGTCATGGCGGGTTGTGCACCCGAACACCTTCCGGTTCTGATGTCGATCGCTGAGGTGTTACTCGACCCTTCCTACGGCTCTGAACATTCGGGCAACACCACCGGCGCTGATGCACTGGTCGTGTTCAGCGGTCCGGCCGGCGCCCAACTTGGTTTCAACCACGCGGCCGGAGCGCTACGAGAGGGAACGCACGCAAACACCAGCGTCGGCCGTTGGCTGCGCCTGTATCTGCGTAACGTCTTTGGTTTCACCGGCGACGCTCTCGATAAGGCGACCTTTGGCAATTCCACAC
>CAZHUR010000186.1:2958-5650 GCA_964535395.1 uncultured Acidimicrobiales bacterium | reverse complement strand
TGCCGTCGAGCCAATCTCGGCAAGGTCCCATGGACGAGCCTTAAAGCGGTATGGCTGTGCGGTGAGCGCACCGACCGGGCAGATCTGAACGGTGTTGCCCGAGAAGTATGAGGAGAACGGGTCACCTGGGAACGTGTTGACCTCGGTCTGGTTGCCGCGAGCCTGGAAGTGGATGAGCGGATCGCCGGCCACCTCCTTGGCGAAGCGAGTGCAACGATCACAGAGGATGCAACGCTCACGGTCGAGGTAGACAATGTCGCTGATCGGGATCGGCTTTTTGAAATGACGCTTCTCTTCGACGAAGCGGCTCTCGCCAGGCCCGTAGGCCATGGTCTGATCCTGGAGCGGGCATTCGCCGCCCTTGTCACAGATCGGGCAATCGAGTGGGTGGTTGATCAGAAGGAACTCAAGGATGCCGTCTTGGGCCTTCTTAGTTACCTCGCTCTCGGTCTCGACGACCATGCCATCGGAAACGTTGAGCATGCACGAAGGCTGCAAAGCCGGACCACGACCGGTGTCGACCTCGACAAGGCACATACGACACATGCCGACAGGCTTCATTCGTGGGTGGTAGCAAAAGCGAGGAATGTAGACGCCATGGCGCTCAGCTGCGTCGATCAGCAGCTCACCCTTGTTCGCTTGGATCTCTTGGCCGTCCAGAGTGATAGCGACGGAGGTTTCTGCAACCGGTTCAGTAGTAGTCACGACGGTGCCACCTCCACAAAGGTCTCGTTGGCCATGGCGATCTTTTCTTCGAACTCGTGACGGAATCGGCGTAGCGCCGAGGTGATTGGCGCAACCGAAGATGGCCCAAGGGGGCAGATCGTTGTCTGGCGCGGCGGAAACGGCACTGCTTCAAGACCCTCGGCATCGTGCGACGCCACCGGGTACGGTCCTGGCGAAATGTTGTCACCGACATCGAGCAACAACTCGATGTCACCTGGGCGGCCGTGGCCGTCGAGGATGCGCTGCAGAATCTTCTCTTCCCAGCTGGTTCCTTCGCGACATGGCGCGCACTTACCGCACGACTCCCGTGCGTAGAACCGAACCAGTCGAAGGGCGGCCTTCACCGCATCGGTGGTGTCGTCCATGACCATGATTGCGCCAGAGCCGAGCATGGTTCCGGCTTCGCCAACGGGACGGGCTTCGAGTGGAAGCGATACCTGCTCAGGGAAAAGCCAAGGCGCAGAACCGCCGCCCGGCACAAACGCCTTCAGTTCGCGACCCTCGAGCATGCCTTGGCAGTAGTCGTCACCGTAGAGCAGGTCTTCGTAGGTGGTGACACCTTGTTCGACCTCGTAGACACCGGGACGCTTGACCTGGCCCGACACGGCAAACATGCGGGTGCCTGGCGAGGTTTCGCTGCCGTACTTCTTGTACTCGTCAGCACCGTGATTCATGAGCCACGGCAAGTTCGCCAATGTCTCAACGTTGTTGACGATCGTTGGCTGGCCGTAGAGGCCAACCGCTGCAGGGAAGAACGGAGGCTTGAGACGAGGCATCCCACGGTTGCCTTCAAGGCTTTCGATCAGAGCGGTCTCTTCGCCAACGATGTAGGCGCCTGCTCCCCAGTGCAACACAATGTCGACCGAGAAGTCAGTGCCGAGGATGTTCTGGCCGACATAGCCCTTGGCGTATGCCTCGTTCAGTGCATCGGCGATGCGCTGCTGGGCAACCGCCATCTCGCCACGCACATAGAGGAAGCACTGGCTGAGCCCGATTGCATAACACGCGATGAGGCAACCTTCGATGAGCTGATGCGGGTCGCGCTCCATCAGGAGACGGTCCTTGTAGGTTCCGGGCTCGGACTCGTCGCCGTTGACAACGAGGTAGCGAGGCCACACCTCGTCTGGGACAAAGCCCCACTTGATGCCGGCGGGAAAGCCAGCGCCACCACGACCGAGCAACGTTGCATCGCGGGTCGTGTTGTGAACTTGGTCTGGCGTTTGGCCGAGAGCTGCGCGAAGCCCGGTGTAGCCACCGGTTTGTTCGTAACGGTCGATCGTGTAGCTGTCTTCGTAGGTGAAGCGCGATGTGACGATCTTGGTGCCGGGCGTCTCGACGTAGCCGGGCGCGTATGGGACGTAATCTCCAATAGCCATTAACTGTCCTCCGCCGCGGCTGCTGCTCGTTGAAGCCACACGGGAGCTTCGGTGACCTTCTCGGGAGCAAGGATGTGAGACGTCTGCTCTTCGGTCATGATCTGGCGCGACAAGCCAAGCGTTCCATGCGAAGGAATCGGTTCGCCTGGATTTGCGGTAATCAACTTGTCGGGCGTGTGCCCAACACGAAGCGCAGCGATGATGTCGTCGAAGTCATCGTGGGTCAGGCGAAGGCCAAAGCGGTAGTTGACCTGAATGCACGGTGCTTCGGTGCACGCCGCTATGCACTCGACGTCTTCGATCGTGAACATGCCATCGTCGGTGGTTCCGCCAGCGCGAATACCCAGCGTTTGTTCGGCGTGATGCAGCAATTCTTCGCCGCCGAGGAGCTGGCACGACAGGTTGGTGCACACGTTGATCATGTATGTGCCAACGGGATGCAGCTTGAACATCTCATAAAAGGTGCAGGTGCCTCGGACTTCGGCGGGGGTAACCCCAACCAGTTCGCCGAGGTGAGCCATTGCTTCGTCGGAAACCCATCCGTCTTGTTCTTGGGCGAGATGAAGGAGAGGAATCAGAGCTGATTTCGG
>CAZHUR010000186.1:0-2858 GCA_964535395.1 uncultured Acidimicrobiales bacterium | reverse complement strand
CCCATCCGTCTTGTTCTTGGGCGAGATGAAGGAGAGGAATCAGAGCTGATTTCGGCCGCGGATACCGACGAATGATGTCCATAGCCAACGCAACATTGGCATCAGAAAGCCTACTCACCGATCGACCTCGCCCATGATTGGATCAACACTAGAGATCACAGCGACAGCGTCTGCGAGCAGACCATTTTCCATGAGGTGTGGGAGCCCCTGAAGGTTGACAAAGCTCGGAGCGCGAACATGCATGCGATACGGCGTAGAGGAGCCGTCCGAGACAATGTACACGCCCAGTTCGCCGCGTGGACTCTCGACCGCTGCGTACGTTTCACCCTCTGGAACCTTGAAGCCTTCGGTGAAGATCTTGAAGTGGTGGATCAGTGCCTCCATCGACTCGTCGATGCGAGCTCGGGGCGGAGGCGTGACCTTCTTGTCTTGCGCTCGGTAGTCGCCAGACGGCATCATCTCGATGCATTGGCGCACGATGCGCATCGACTCTTCGATTTCGGCAAGGCGGATTGCGAAGCGATCGAAACAGTCCCCGTACTCACCGACCGCCACATCGAACTCGACATCGTCATAGGCGAGGTAGGCCATGTCACGGCGAAGGTCCCAGCTGCTGCCGGTAGAGCGAAGCAATGGTCCGGTAATCCCAAGAGCCAAGCACTCCGCCTCGTTGATGACACCCACGCCCTGTAGACGATCACGCCAGATGGGCTGACCGTTCATGAGGATGTGGTACTCCTCGAGGCGTGGCGTAATGAGGTCGAGATACTCGGTGAGATCTTGTTGCCACCCATCGGGAAGGTCGGTCGCTACACCGCCGGGGCGAATGTAGTTGTGGTTCATGCGAAGGCCGGTGACCTTTTCGAAGAACCTCAAGAGCGGTTCGCGTTCGCGCCAACCGTAGATGATCATCGAAACCGCGCCGAGATCGAGTCCGTTTGTCGCCATAAACAACAGATGTGACGCCATGCGGTTGAGTTCGGTCATCATCATGCGAATCCATGTGGCTCGCTCGGGGATCTCCATCTCGAGCAAGCTCTCCACCGCCAGCGAGAACGCGAGCTCGGTGAATAGCGGCGAGGCATAGTCCATGCGAGTGACGTTGGTAGCGCCCTGTAGATAGGTGAGCTGTTCGCCGGTCTTTTCCATGCCGGTGTGCAGGTATCCAATGATCGGCTTAGACCGCAGAACGGTCTCGCCTTCCATCTCGAGCATCAACCGCAACACACCATGAGTCGATGGGTGCTGGGGACCCATGTTGATGATCATCTTCTGATCACCGAACTCGTCTTCGGGGGTCAACGTCAGTGCCGCTGCCTCGGCTTCGCTCATCCGCAGGACAGCGTTGTCGCGGCTCATTACTCGGTTGGCACCAATCAATACCGAAGGGTCGGCATTGGCGGGCTGATCTGCAATCGCCATGACTTCTCCTTACCGCGGCCCGGGGGCGTCTTTGAACTGCACGGGGATTTGACCGGTGTCGAAATCTTTACGGAGGGGATAGCCCTCCCACGTTTCTGGCATCAAGATTCTGCTCAGGTCAGGGTGCTCATCGAAGGCGATCCCGAACATGTCGAACGCTTCGCGCTCCATTGCTTCGGTGCCTGGGAACAGATCGAACGCCGACATGACCGATCCTCCCTCTGGGACCTGAACACGCACGCGAATCCGCTCACGTCGGGCGTGACTGATCAGGTTGATAACAACTTCGAATCGCTCCGGAATGACACTGGCTGGCAGGTCGGAGCGCTCGTGAAGGAGATAGTCGACACCACACAGGTCGATGACCTGGGCAAAGCCGTCGCTATGTAGTTCACCGAGAAGGTCGAAGTAGCCGTCGACGTCGGGGAACAGAACGGTCTGACCAAATGCGTTGCGCACCGGAACGCCGTAGAGCTGCTCTTCGACGATTTCTATCTCGTCGTCAGCTTCGGCTTCGTCGGTCGAGGTTTCTTCGACGTCGGGTTCGGTGACTTCTTCTGTTTCGGTCTCTTCGGTGTCAGCCATCTTTTTGACCGATGGTGACAGGGGTTGGTTGACCGTCCATTTGGGCGACCTCGATCGCCGCTCCCCCACCGGTCTCGCTGCGACGACGCAAGAGCTCGCCGTTTTGGATGTTGTCGTGAAGGGTAAAGATTGCGTGCAGCAGGGTTTCGGGGCCTGGTGGGCAGCCCGGTGCATACACATCGACCGGTACGACCTGATCGACACCTTGTACGAGTGCGTAGTTGTTGAACATGCCACCGCTAGAGGCACATACACCCATCGAGATGACCCACTTGGGTTCGGCCATCTGGTCGTAGATCGTGCGCAGCACCGGTGCCATCTTCTGCGACACGCGGCCCGCAACGATCATGAGATCGGCTTGGCGCGGCGAGGCTCGAAAGACTTCCATGCCGTAGCGGGCCATGTCGTAGTGGGCGGCTCCGGCTGCCATCATTTCGATTGCGCAACACGCGAGACCAAATGTTGCTGGCCACAGGCTTCGCGCCCTCGACCAGCCAACAAGATCTTCTACACGACCGGTCAGAATGTTGTGTTCGAGGCCTTCAAGGCCATCGGTGGCGAGGCCTACGCCGGTCGCTTCATCTTTGAAGAGGCCCATCTCACGCTGCCTCTGCTGGTTCTGGGTCGTCGTTGGACGGTTCGCTCACAGCAGGCAGTGTCGTTTCGCTCTCAAGGCGGCCCTCGCGACCAACCTTGCGGATCGTCGAACGTGTTGTTCGCTCGTCGGAAACTGCAGCTTCGAGGCGGCGGGCTGTGTGAACGGGTCCCCATTCAAGAGCACCGTTTCCAATGAGGTAGACGAACGACTCAAACACAGCGAGGGTGAAGATAAAGATCGCGAAGAACCCGAA
>CAZHUR010000185.1:0-5675 GCA_964535395.1 uncultured Acidimicrobiales bacterium | reverse complement strand
GTACCGAAACACGCCTATTTCCCGACTGGATGAAACACATCCGCCTCATCGAAACACGAGGCCAATGCGAAACCGCAGGCTGCGACGCACCCATCCAATGGCTACGCGCCGACCACCACAAACCCTTCAGCCACACCCAACAAACAACCTTGGGCGACCTCCGCATGCTCTGCGACCCCGACAACAAACACAAAGCAGCCGGCCCACCCCTCGCCGAACGCAACGCGCCCCTGCCTTCAAACGAGCCGGCGTCTGAAGATCACGAGTAATAGCCAACCCAGCTCGCAATCTGCGTCGAACGTCCACCGGACGAGTGGACAAGCAATATGCTCAGGCCATGCGTTGGTCCAACCTCTTTACCCCCACACTCCGAGACGCCCCAGGCGATGCCGAATCGGTGAGCCACCAGCTGCTGGTTCGCGGCGGGTTCATGCGCCAGCTTCACGCCGGGCACTACTCGATGCTGCCCCTCGGATGGAAGGTACACGAGAAGGTGGCCCAAATCGTCCGAGAAGAGATGAACGCCATCGGCGGCCAAGAGTTCCTCCTCCCCGCAATGCATCCGAAGTCTCTGTGGGAGGCATCGGGCCGTTGGGAACTCATGGGCGACGAAATGTTCCGATTCGAAGACCGATCCGGCGCCGAGGTCGGGCTCGGCATGACCCACGAAGAAGTGTTCGCATCGATCGCAACCGAGATCAACAGCTACAAAGCACTCCCCCAGATCTGGTACCAGCTCCAGTGGAAGTTCCGCGACGAACCACGGCCCAAGGCCGGACTATTGCGCGTGCGCGAGTTCGTCATGAAGGACAGCTACAGCCTCGACATCGACCAAGCCGGGCTCGACGCGAACTTCGACCTACACCACGACGCGTACCTCAAGATCTTTGAACGACTCGACCTCAACGCGATGCCGGTCGAGGCATCATCGGGAGCGATGGGCGGCGCTGGCTCGATCGAGTTCATGGTCCCATCGCCAAGCGGCGAAGACGATGTCGTCACCTGCCCGAACTGTGACTACCAGGCAAACGTCGAACGAGCGACGTCGAAGGTCGAGGTAGTCAGCGACGACGCTCCACCGGCCGAACCCGAGAAGTTCGCAACGCCGGGGATTCGCACGATCAAGGCGCTCGAAGAAGCAGGCGCCCCTGCAACGAGCCAGATGAAGTCGATGATCATGGTTCTCGACGGCGACATCACCATCGCCGTGGTGCGCGGCGACCAACAGCTCAACATGCAAAAGCTCCAAGACTCGACCGGCGCGGTCGACCTTCGCCCAGCAACACCTGAAGAAACGATCGAACACCTCGGAGCAGCACCCGGCTCGCTGGGCGCGGTCGGCGTTTCCAACGACATCAAGATCTATGTCGATGAATCACTGAAGGGTCGCACCAACCTCACAACTGGCGCCAACGAAGACGACTTCCACTACCGAGGTGTCGACATCGAACGAGACATCAACGTCACCGAGTACATCGACCTTCGCGAAGTTCGAGCGGGCGAGTCGTGCGCAAACTGCGACACCACCCTCGAGATCGTGCGCAGCATCGAAGCTGGCCACATCTTCAAACTCGGCACGAAGTACGCAGAGGCCATGGGTGCCAAGGTGCTCGATGCCGACGGCGAGATGCAGACGATCGTGATGGGCAGCTACGGCATCGGCATTGGCCGCAACATGGCGACGATCGCCGAAACACACTTCGACGACAAAGGTCTGATCTGGCCCGTTTCGGTCGCGCCATTCGAGGTCGTCATAACCGTAATGAACATGAAAGACGAAGCAACGGTCAACGCAGCCAACGCACTCTATGACGAACTGCTCAAAGCCCGAGTCGACGTGCTCATCGACGACCGCGACGCACGCGCTGGTGTGAAGTTCGCCGACAGCGAACTCATCGGCATCCCCTACCGGGTCACGATGGGGCCGCGAGGCATCGCCGACGGACTCGTCGAGTTCACCGAACGTAAAACCATGGAGACCGAAGAGGTCGGCCTCGATGAGATTGCTGACAAGGTCAAAGCGACACTGCTCGAAAGCTAGCGACGACCGCGAGGGCGTACTACCCGGAACTCGGAGGGGTTATCTCACCGGTCTCGGTGTCGAGGGTCCCGAGCCAGTCAGCTACTTCGGCTTCGGCAAAGATCTCCCAGAAGCTCTCGTCGACGGCGGCTCGCTGCTCGTCGGTGAGGACCAGCTGAGAGGGACTTAACACGTCGACGATCAACTGAAACTCTTCGGAGTCTTCTGGGAGCTCAGCCATCCGGCCATCAGCGATCGCTCGGTCGAGCATGCCGGTAATGGACTCTCGAGCTGCATCGGTGTTCATGCCAACTTCCTCAAGCGACTGCTGTACTGCCAACCCGTTCGCAACAAACTCCGCCCAACCGGTCGCGAATTCCTCGGGAAGCGTCCCGTCAAACTCGAAGTCGGGCCCTTCCCTCGCGACAAACGCTCCATAGAAAGTGTCCTCGTCGACCGTTCGGTCGCGGACCTGCACGACAACGTCACTACCCGAGGATCCACTACACGCACTAAGGGCCATTACCAACGCGACGCCAGCCGCGGCTATTCGTCTCATGGACACCACCGTAGACCCTAAAGCGTCGGCAAAAACATCGCCCTCAGGCCAAGGCACAGCTGTTCCATATCGTGGATTACCTCGTTCCACCATGTGGCACGCACTGTTACACTTCCCCGAATGGCAGGTGTGCAGTCGATCGAGCGGGCATTCACGATTTTGCGAGCATTGTCCCTCGGCGCATCGGGCGTGACCGATATCAGCGAGCGCACCGGACTTCCGAAAAGCACCGTGTCTCGCCTTATCTCGAGCCTCGAATTCGAGCGTGCCGTCAGGCAGCTCCCCGACGGCACGTACGAACTTGGCGAAGGCATTGGCGAACTGGCCACAAGCTTGCGCCCCGGCCAAGACGCGCTCGAACTCGCGCGCCCTCACATGATCGAACTCATGGAACTGACCGGCGAGGCGGTCGGCCTCAACCAGTTCGACGGCCAAGCCATCCGCACGCTTCTCCAAGTCGACGATCCGGCAAGCTCGGTCGTCGTTCGAGACTGGACCGACGAGCCAACACCAGCCCACGCTGTTCCAGCTGGCCTTGCGATCTTGGCCCATTCGAGCCGGGCCACCCAGGCAGCGTTTCTCGAACAAGAATTCGCCGCACTCACCGACAAGACCATGACCGACGCCGAGCAACTCCGAGAGCGTTTCCGAACGATTCGCGAAGATGGATACGCCTGGGTCTTCCAAGAATTCACCGAAGACATCAACTCTGTCGCTGCACCAATCGTGGACCCACAGGGGCGCACCACCTTGGCTCTGCACATTCACGGGCCAGCGTTTCGCTTTCCCGATAGCCACGACCTTGACGAGCTCGGTCTCCGCGTGGCCGAATCCGCAAAGCGGATCGAAGCCCAGCTCTCTCTTCCCTAGCGGGTGTGTTGCCTGACACTCGGTCATTTGAGGCCTATCCGCTAACGTCTTGGGCAATGGACGCGCGAATCATGATCGAACCCCAACAGGGCACCACCTATGACCAGGTGGTGGCCTTTGCCACCCGGGCCGAAGAGGTGGGATTTGAGGGCTTCTTTACCTCGGACCACTACCAGAAGATGGGCGACCAGAGCAGCGGATTGCCGGGACCCCTCGATGCCTGGACCACCGTCACAGGTCTCGCCCGCGACACCGAACGCATCACCTTGGGCACCTTGGTCTCTCCAATCACGTTCCACAATCCTGGCCAGCTCGCCATCCGCGTTAGCCAGATTGACCACATGAGCAGCGGTCGCGTTCAACTCGGTCTCGGCGCCGGATGGTACGAAGACGAACACACGTCATACGGGATTGACTTTCCGCCGATCCTCGAACGGTTCGAACACCTGAGTGAAGCACTCGAGATCATCACCGGGCTTTGGTCGACTTCAGAAGGCGACACATTCAACTTCGAAGGCGAGCACTACACACTGGTCGACTCTCCAGCGCTCCCAAAACCCCGTCAACGCCCAGCTCCCCCCATCATCATCGGTGGGATCGGCAAACGCATCACCCCACGTCTTGCAAGTCGCTTTGCAAACGAATTCAACGTGGCCTTTCATTCTCCCGATGAGTGGCTCGCGGCCTGCGGCCCGACCGTAGAAGCATGCGAAGCTCGAGAACGAGATCCTGAAACCTTGATCTGGTCCGCAGCCCAAGTCGTTGCCGTTGGTGCGAACGAAGCTGAATTTTCCAGGCGTGCATCGGCGATTGGTCGAGAGACGAGCGAACTTCGTCAAAATGGCGTCGCTGGAATAGCTGAAGAAGCCCTGAGTCGTATCGAACAGTTCAAAGAGGCAGGCTGTGATCGCCTCTACTACCAGTGCCTGGACCTGAACGATCTAGACCAACTCAACGAACTAGCCGAGATCCTCGAACTATGACCAACACGTCATGAGCGCACACGACCCACTCGACGCCGCCGGGAACTCATCGAGCGCGCTCGCAAACGCAGGTCGCTCGATCGGAGCCAGCGCGGTCACCGTTGGGGCCCTGCTCGCCATCATGTGGGTTATCGAAACACTCGACTCGACAGTGCTCGGCGACCGACTCCAAGCAAACGGGATCCTCCCTCGCTCAGTCGACGGGCTCGACGGCATCCTCTGGTCCCCGTTCCTCCACGCCGGGTTCCCACACCTCATCTCGAACTCCATCCCGTTTGTGGTTTTGAGTTCACTTGCGCTTACCGGCGGTCGACCTCGGTACGTCAAGGCCAGTGCGATCATCATCGTCCTCGGCGGCCTCATGGTGTGGGCGTTTGCATTCGGCAACAACGAGAACCACATCGGTGCCAGCGGATGGGTCTTTGGACTGCTCGGATTTATCCTGGCGGCAGCTCTGCGCGAGAAGCGCCCGCTGAGCATCGTGACCGCTTTCATCGCCATCATCCTCTACGGCGGAATCATCGTGGCCAGTTTCGTTCCGACAGAAGGCATTTCCTGGGAGGGCCACCTGTTTGGCTTCATTGCGGGCATCATCGCCGCAAAGCTCGTCGTGCAAAAGCGGTCACTGCCGTCTCTGGATCCCCCCGAGGTTGGCTAGCGTTACAGGATGACATCCAACGAGACGTTGCTCGTTCGCATCAGCGGCCCCGACCAGACCGGTATTACCACCTCAACAATGGCGGTCCTCGCGTCGGCGGGAGCATCACTTCACGACCTCGAACAGATGGTCGTTCGCGGCAAGCTCACCTTGGAGATCGTCGTCGACGTCCCACGCGGATCGAACGTACTCAAAGACATCCTCCTTTTGGGGTGGGAACGCGGACTTGAAATCGACTTCGAAGTGGTCGACGCAGCGCCCACCCCTTCTCTGCCGTCTCTTGTGGTGTCGGTCTTAGGCCCCGAACTCGGCCCAACCGATCTGGAGACCGTGACCGCGGCTATTGCCAAAGCACAAGGCAACATCGAACGCATTCGACGTCTAGCCCGCCAACCGGTCTGGTGTTACGAGTTTGAGGTACACGGTGGCAACGCCGATGAGATGCGATCCCTTCTGCTCGATACAGCGACCGACAACCCAAGGTTTGATGTGGCCGTTCAGCGCACGGGTTTGAAGCGCCGCAACAAGCGACTGGTTGTCCTAGACGTCGATTCCACGTTGATCCAGAACGAGATGATCGATCTG
>CAZHUR010000184.1:0-5735 GCA_964535395.1 uncultured Acidimicrobiales bacterium | reverse complement strand
GACTAACGGTTCTGAACTACATCGGCGGTCAACTCGACGACGACCCCAGCCTGTTACCTCTCGTTCCCGGCCACGAACTGATCGGCCGGGTCGTCGAGTTGGGTGAAGGCGCCGACGCAGATCTATTGGGTAAGCGAGTCGCCGGCTACTTCTATCTGGTGTGCGGCGACTGCGAGGCCTGCAATGCCGGACGAGATCCGCTCTGTGCGAACCTCGCCGGTTGGCTCGGAGTGCATCGAGACGGCGGCTATGCACCACTCGCCACCCTGCCGAGTCGCAATGCGATTCCGATGCCCGAGGGCCTGGACCCGGTCTCGGCCACCGTGGTTCCCGATGCGGTCGTAACTCCCGTGCACGTTTCGGGGCGAGCGGGCATTGGTGATGGTGACCGTGTTGTTGTGATCGGCGCCGGTGGCGGTGTTGGCATTCACATGGTGCAGGTCGCCCGCCACTACGGAGCCTCGGTCAGTGGGTTCGATATCACCGACGAAAAACTGGCGGTCGTCGACCGACTCGGCGCCAACGCGGTTCGCTCTGACCACCTCGGTGCGGTCGACCCCACGACGCTATTCAACGACGGAAACCCAACTGTCGTCGTGGATCTACTGGGCACCGCAGCGTCGCATCGTTGGGCCATCGATGGCTTGGCACCGGGTGGTCGATTGGTAACGCTCACCACGTTCCGAGACCGAGCATTCGAGATCGAATCTCGTGAAATGGTCTTCCGGGAGCTATCGATTCTCGGGTCCCGTTTCGCAAACCGCGCCGAGTTTGCCACCGCAGCCGAATTGGTGTTGTCCGGGGCGGTCGAACCGATCATTGGCGAGGTTCGCGGCCCGGCCGAAGTTCTGGACATCCACGAGAGCCTGCGAGCGGGTTCGCTCGTCGGCCGTGGTGCCCTCGATTGGAAAGAGAAGTAGATCATGTTGGACCCAGACCTAGATAATCTCGACGGAATCTTCGTCGGTGGCGGCCACAACTCGATGGTTTGCGCCGCATACCTGGCCAAGGCCGGACAACGCGTGCTCGTCCTGGAAGCTGCACCTCACATCGGTGGCGGCACCACTACCGACGAGGTCACCTTGCCCGGGTTCCGGCACAACCTCCACGCATACTTCGTGCGCTGGACTCCCGAGTACGCGGTGTGGAACGACCTCGACCTCGGCCGCTACGGCGTCAACTCGATCTATCCCGAGGTACAAAACGCGGTGCCGTTCGATGGCGGTGAACGAGCGCTGGTTACCTACTCCGATCTCGACCGCAGCGTGGCCGAGATCCGCCGACTCTCCGAAAAGGATGCCGACGCGTACCGCACGCTCTACAACGAGTACACCAAACTCACCCAGTTCATCGACACGCCCATGCGTTTCGGCCCTCCGCTCCCGACCGACGAACTTCACGACCTGCTCTCGGCCAGTGCGCTCGGCCGCCAGTTCATGGAAATGGATCGGCAGACCCCACTCGATCTCGTGCGCAACGCCTTCGAAACCGAGGTGCTTCGAAGCCTGATCCTGTTCAACGTGAGCGTTCGCGGTTATGTGCCTAACCTCGACGTCACCGGCATTGGTTCGATCGTTGCACTGGCCCTTGCAAACTCACAAGGCGCGCGCCTCGTAGAAGGGGGCACATACGAAGTAGCAAAGGCGATCGGCGCTGCGGTCACCGACAACGGCGGCACGATTCTCACCGATGCTCGGGTTGCGAGCATCGACGTAGCCAACGGCCGAGCAACCGGCGTCACCCTCGAAGACGGCCGCAGCTTCAACGCATCGAAGTTCGTGGTGAGTGGAGCTCCCGCACCGATCACCATGCTCGAACTCGTGGGCGGCGAACACCTCGACCCAAGTCTGAAAGAAGACTTGGGGCAGTACCGCTGGCTCGAAGAGGCACTCTTCGGCGTGCACTGGGCGTTGTCCGAGCGACCCACGTTCACCTCCGAGGCCTACAACCCTGATGTGCCACGGGCACTGAACCTGGCCCTTGGCTACGAATCGTCCAACGACATCGAGGCCCATATGCACGCTGTGCGAGCGGCCGAGAACACCCCCGATGCACCGGTGCACGTTTCGGTTCCGACGCTCCACGATCCAACTCAAGCTCCAGCCGACAAACACACGACCTTCGGCTGGCACTTCGTGCCGGGGCCACCGACGCGTGGAACCTGGGACGAGGCGGCGGTCCAAGAGCGCGCCGAAACGATCGTGCGCACGTACGGCTCCTATGCGCCCAACCTCGAGAGGGCCACGATGGAGATCTCATCGCACTCTCCAGATGCCACCGAGCAACGCATCAGCTCGATGCGTGGCGGCGACCGCCACCACGGAAGCTTTCACCCGGACAACTGGCTGATCGACAGGCCCACCGCCGCGATGCCGGGCTACCACACTCCGATCGACGGCTTGTTCTTGTGCGGCGCATCGCAGCACCCAGGCGGCAGCTTTCACGGTCAGCCCGGATACAACGCAGCTGGAGCTGTCGCCGACGAACTCGGAATCGAGAAATGGTGGAACCCGGTCGACGTCCGCGAGGCGCTCGGTTCTCTAGCCGACTGAGTCAACTATCCGGCTGAGTTCTGTTCTTGACTGTGCGGCTTGTTAGGGAGCGAGCGTGGCCATGAAGCTCTGCAGACCGTAATGGATCGCGATCAAGCCACCCATCTCGATGATCTGCGCCTCTGACCACAGTTTCTTGCCTTCGTCGTAGAAGGCAGCGTCGACCGTCTCGGGCGCTGTGTACATCCGGTGCGAATAGTCGAGCGCCCACTTTTCGGCGTCGGAGAACTGATCGTCGTTGTTGAAATCACCCTGGCCAGCGGCAATGCGCTCTTCGGTGAGGCCAGCTTCCATTGCGCTCTTCGAACGAAGTGCCGCGAAGTACGGATCGTTCGCCCGCTTCGCAAGTTGGATGCGCATGATCTCTTTGAGTGGATGATCTACGTTGCCCTCAAAGAGCGACTCGGCCATTGCATCCCACAGTGCTTCTGCATAGCCGGGGGCCCGGGCGAGAATTCGGATGAAGGTCGCTTCGTCGTCACCGAGCCCGGTGAACCTCTCCATGCGCTTGGTCAGGCCCTGTTCTTCGGCCTGAGACTTCTCGACTGGATCGATCAGCGTCATGGTCAGCTCGCCTCTTCTTGGGGCGCTGCATCGGCCAACGCTGTTTGTACCTCGGTGCGCAGATGCGAGCCGGGGGTATCGCCGTAGATGCGGCGAGACTCTTCCTGGCTCACGAGCACACCGTCGGGGGTAAACATCGGATAGAAGTCGAGCGTGCGAAAGAACGTGTGATAGCCGACGTTGAAACCAATGAAGGCTCCCAGTTCGACGATCTCTTCCTCGGACCAGTGCTCGCGCAACCGGTCGTAGAACGCCGCGTCGATCTTGTCGGGCTCGAACTGCATGAGTTCGGAGTATTCGAGCGCAATCTTCTCGGCGGGAGTGAACGCATCACTCGTACGCCAATTGTCGATGCCGTCATCGATGTGCGCTTCTGTTAGACCAGCCTGCTTCGCCGAAGCAGATCGAACATTTCCTCAATAGTTACAGAACGCGGCGCGTGATAATTGCACGCGAATGATCTCTTTGAGGCTGTGGCTGACGACGCCGCTGTTGAACACGGTGCCCCACGCAACGTAGAGAAGCTTGGACAGATTTGGGTTGTGGCCCTGCATGGCGTGGAACGCCGGATCGGGCGCCTTGTGGCGTAGACATTTCTTGACGAAGCCCGCAAGTGGGCCATCCATCAGATCTTCCACATCGAGCATGGTGATGTTCGGCAAGGTACTCCCTCTCTGCTGGTCTCTGGTGTTGGTTCTCTCTGGTGTTGCTTACAGTGCGGCCGCGATCGCCACGACCTCGGATGGTTCTGCGCGAGCCCGGTGGTTTGTGTCGACAAATGCAAACTGAATGACGCCGGACTGATCGATCACGTAGGTCGCCGGTATCGGCAGTTCCCAATTCTGCGAACCGTTCATCTCGGTGAGGTCTCGGCCCTGCTCTGTCATCAGCTCGATCAAGCCGTCGGAGATTCCGAAGACCAGGTTGAACTGCTTGGCGACCACGTTGTCGACATCGGAAAGTACAGGGAAGGTAACTTCGATTTCTTTTGCGAAGTCAGATGAGATGTCGGGCGTGTTTGGCGAAATCGCGACGAGCGTTACGTTCGCTGCCTCGGCGTTCGCCAGCTCTTGTTGCATCGCCCGAAGTTCGAGATTGCAGAACGGACACCACGAACCCCGGTAGAACGAGACGACGGCCGGACCGTTCTTTAGAACTTCGGCAAGGCTCACCGTGTTGCCGTCTGCATCGGGTAATTCGAACATCGGAGCGGTATCACCCACACCTAATGCGTTCTTCAGATGCTCTTGGGCTTCTACGTGTTTTTGGTTCTCCCCGTAGACGGCCTTGACCTCGTCGCTCAGCATCCCCATCGACTTCTCGATCAATGCAGCGTTCTGCTCTGCCAACGTCATGTTTTATCCCCCTAGATCCCTCTCGCCATATATCATATATGATCCTGTCATAGCGTTCAGGAAAAACGAAACCCGTAGGTGGTGCACCGCAGCGTTCACGGGAAAACAGGGGGTGTGTGATGAAGAATCGCCAACTAGGTGATGTCGGTCCAGAGGTTGCTGAGTTGGGTTTTGGCTGCATGGGGCTGAACTCGAACTATGTAGAGACGACCGAAGAACAGTCCATTACCGCAGTGCATCGAGCACTCGACTTGGGGATCACCCATTTCGACTCGGCCGATGCCTACGCGGCGGGAGAGAACGAAAAACTCGTGGGGAAGGCGCTTGCGGGACGTCGCGACGAAGTAGTTCTCGCGTCCAAGTTCGGCCAGCTCAAAGAGGACGGCAAGATGATCGTCCGGGGCACCCCCGAGTACGTGAAGTCGGCATGTGACGCGAGCCTTCAACGCCTAGGTGTCGATGTGATCGACCTCTACTACGCCCATCGGATCGACCCTGAGGTGCCGGTCGAGGAGACCGTTGGTGCAATGAGCGAACTGGTCGACGAAGGCAAGGTCCGCTGGCTTGGTTTGTCCGAAGCCTCACCCGAGAGCGTTCGACGCGGACATAGCGTGCATCCAATCGCAGCACTACAAGCCGAGTACTCGCTCTGGACCCGATTCGCCGAAGAAGAGCACTTCCCCCAGTGCGAAGAACTCGGAATCGCGTTCGTGGCCTACTCGCCGCTCGGCCGCGGCTTCCTCTCCGGCACCATCAAGTCGGCAGGTGACATCCGAGAGGGCGATCGACGCCAAGCCCATCCGCGCTTTAGCGCCGAGAACATCGAGTCGAACATCAGCAAGGTCGACACGCTCAACGACGTAGCCGTCGAGGTCGGTGCGTCCCCCGCACAAGTCGCCCTCGCTTGGGTGTTCGCGCAGAGGCCATTCATTCACCCGATTCCGGGCACCACCAAGGTGACCCATCTCGAGGAGAACGTGGGCGCGACCAGCGTCGAGCTGTCCGAAGAACAGGTCGGTCGGTTGAGGGACGCATTCGCCACCGTCGCAGGCGACCGCTATCCGCCCGGTGCTATGAAGAAGGTACAGATCTAGAGGGGAAGGCAGCTGTGTCATCGATCTCGCCAACCAATCCGTATAGCTACGAGTCGGTCCCGGTGCTCGATACGACGATGTCCTACATCGACACCGGCGGAGATGGCACAGCGTTCGTCTTCCTGCATGGCAATCCAACGACGTCGTACCTCTGGCGCAACGTCATACCC
>CAZHUR010000183.1:0-5758 GCA_964535395.1 uncultured Acidimicrobiales bacterium | reverse complement strand
TCACCGGACCGGGCGGAAGTGCCTACGGCTCGAGTGGAGTCCTCATCAACTGCCCGATCGTTCATCGCTTCTTGTAACGATCACCCAAAAAAGGCCGTGACTATTGTGTCGCGGCTCCTGTAAGCACCCGGACCAAGCGCCCCACTACTCCATTGTGGGTGGGGCGCTTGGGACCGGACGTGTTCTGTCCATCAATCCTTCATTGCAAGGAGTCGGCGCTGATGACCACTCGTCGTTCTATCTTTCGCAACATGGCCCTGGCACTTCTCTTCGGAGGGGTGCTTTTTTCCTTCGTTACCGCCGCCAGCGCGTACGCCCTAATCAGTCCAGGTGGCGGCGCCTTCGCCGGGCAGACTTCGCCGGATTCTGAACCAGCTCCGGCTATTGACATCGACGCCGTCTATGAATGGGCCGGCGCTGGCTCGAGTTGCGACGTTTCCCCCGATCTGATCTATGCAGTTGGAGCCATCGTCTCAGCGAACGGCCTTATCAACGGATTCGAATACGACACCTCAGGCACCATTACGCCCTCTCTTTTTGGTGCTACGGGCGATGGCAGGGTGAGCAACACCGCCGTCCTCTTTGACACCGATGACGGAGTAATCGATGGAAACCCGACATGGGATCGTCCGGTCGGACCGTTTCAACTCTTACCTCCGTCTTGGGAACGCTTCGGCCTCGACGCCAATGGCGATGGGATTGTCGACCCACAGAACCTTTGGGACGCTTCGGCATCGGCCGCAAACCTACTTTGTTACCTAGGCGCAGGCACCGGTGGCCAAGATGCACTAGCCGTCCGCGGCTACGCAGGAAGTAGCTCCTTGACCCAGCGGATTCTCGATATCTATCAAACTCGCTCTGCGGCCACCGAGGTCTCCGGGAGCGAGACACAACAACCAGATGGGTTGCGAGACGAGGTGATCGTGTTCTCACAAGAAGAAGCCGATCAACTGGCCGAACCACCTTCGGAGACCGCAATCGCAGGTGACTTCTCTGCGGTGAGCGGCGATTGGAACGGTGATGGTGTGCTCACCCAAGCGCTCTACGAAGCCGAGAGCGGATCGCTCATCCCGACGAGCACGCAGGGCTTTGCCTACGGCGCTCACGTTCGCCTCGTCGACCAAACCGTGATCGCGGTACTAGTCGGTGATTGGGATGGCGACGGCAGCGACTCGATCGCGCTACGCGTCCCCGGGGTCGATGACACCGACACGATCGAGTTCTACGACCAATTCGGTCTCGCAGACATAGAGCCCGTTGAGGTTGCTTCCGGCTCGGTCGTAGCCGTTCCCGATGGCGCCTCATTCGTCACCATTCAGGAAGACGCTGAGGAGGCTGAAGCCGACTCTGACGAGCCGACCTCGCGCGAGGTCATGACCGCGCTTTCGATCGGTGGCGAAATTGAGCTGGAAGAGGTTGAGGGAATCGTGGTCGCGAGCAGCATCGCCAACGATCTCGCCGCATTGCTCGCAGCGGCCGAGAGCGAAGGCATTGCCCTTAGCGGTTGGGGTTGGCGCAGTCACGAGCGGCAGATCGAACTACGGATCGCGCACTGTGCGGACCCGTGGGAGACACCATCACACCAGTGTTCGCCACCAACAGCCAGGCCCGGCAACTCTCGTCATGAAGTCGGTTTGGCGATCGACTTCCACGTCGACGGACAGATCGTCCTTGACGGGACCGCACAGTTTGCCTGGCTTCGCGCACACGCCCACGAGTACGGACTGATCAACTTGCCGTCGGAACCATGGCACTGGTCCGTGGACGGGCGATAGATCGTTGCGTTCGTTGCTGATCGCTAGATGAGCTCAGCCGATTGCTTCGCCATAGGCGTCACAATCGGCATTCTCACACGTTGAAGGTTGGCCGGGTTCAGGGGGGAGTGCGCTCACTCCGCAGTGCAGGCAGATGGGAGAGTCGTCTCCCTCGACCTCGTCCCACATCGACGAACCGTCTGTCACCTACTTGCGTGACTCCATGAGCGGCATAACCTTCTCGCCGAACTCCTTCGTTGCGACGGGGTAGTCGTCGAACACGCACATCGTGCCCTTGACGCCAGGAATCTTGGAGACCTCGTCGAGGCGGGCAGCGATGGTTCCATGGCTTCCGACGATGCCACCGATGTTGAGGTTGAAGGCCTGCTTCATCTCAGCGATTTTGTCTGCGGTTGCACCCGCGGTATCCATTTCGGCGGCGCCGATCAGGAACTTGATCGCCTCGAGGTCGGCACCGTCTTGATAGTGCTGCCACTTTGCCTGAGCTTCCTCGTCGGTTTCACCCATCGTGATCTGGAAGAGCACGTAGACGCCGACATCTCGGCCACTCTTCTCGGCGGCTGCCATGAGACGACCAGCGTCCTTGCGAACAACGTCGAGGTCTTCGGTACCGATGATGAACTGGTAGTCGCCGTAGGTTGCACAGAACTCCATACCTCGATCACTCTGACCCGCGCAGACGAGCGGCACGCCGCCATCTTGTGGGGGAGGGGACAGACGACAGTCGTCCATCTGGAAGTACTCACCTTTGAGGTCAGATACGCCGTTGGACCACAGCTCCTTCAGAATTTGCACGTACTCGGTGGCGTAGTCGTAGCGCTTCTCGTAGTACCAATCGCCCGGCCACACGCCCATCTGGCTGTATTCGATCTGGTTCCAACCCGACACGATGTTGATGCCGAAGCGGCCGCCGCTGATGTCGTCGATGGTCGATGCCATGCGGGCGACCATTGCGGGTTCCATCGTCGGCAATGCAACGGATGCGAACAGGTTGATCTTCTCTGTGGCTGCGGCGAGGCCCGCCATGAGGGTGAACGATTCGAGGTTGTGATCCCAGAACTCGGTGTCGCCACCGAAGCCACGCAACTTCACCATCGAGAGCAAGAACTCGAAGCCCTGCTTTTCAGCTTCGAGAGCGGTCTTGTGGTTCAGCTCGAAACTGGGCATGTACTGCGGCGACGTCTTCGACATCATCCATCCGTTGTTGCCGATTGGGATGAAAATTCCGACGTCCATGAGCTGTCTCCTAGTTCTCTGTTTTGATTTTGGCGGTGTTGTTGATTTCTTCTGTTCTGATTTCTGCTGCTCTGATTTCTTTTCTGTCTTTTGGTCTAGCAGGCTTCTGCGCCGTGCTGTCAATGCGGCCTTGACGCTCAGCTCTCCAAATGGGCCAGGACCTCGGCCAAAGGAACGACGTCGCCATACTTCGCGTCGACGTCGAAAAGGTTGGCGTCGTGGATCTCGACAGTGCGGTCGCCGCACGCCTCGGGGACGACGACCGGGACGTAGTTGGACTGACAGCAATCGATTGCAGATGCCCGAATGCAACCGCTGGTCGACACTCCGCCGATCACGAGTGTGTCGACTCCAAGATCGCGAAGCGTGTCGTTGAGGTCGGTGCCAAAGAAGGCGGATGCACCGAGCTTGGTAACGACGTGATCGCCCGGCGCGGGCGTCAGTTCGGGCAGCCAGTCGCCGAGCGGGTTGCCGCTATCGAACGACGACAGCGCTCCGACCTTGCGGTAAAAGACGTTACCTTCGGCGTCTCCGGGCTTGAACTCAACTCGAGTCCAGATGACCGGCACGTCGTTCTTTCGGGCGGAGGCAACGAGTTGCTCGCAACCGTCGACAGCAGCATTCGAACCAAGGTTGAGAGGCGACCCCTCAGTGAAGTACGCGGCACACATGTCGATGATTACCACCGCAGTCTTTTCACCAAAGCCGAGCCGCTGATTGAAGCCCGACGCCACGTAGCTTTGCGAGGTTATTTCATCTGCCATGTGTGGACGATAGCTCGCGTCCGCCCCCGACGCCGCTGCGTATCGGCCGCTGCAGATACGATCGGGTCATGTCCGATCTTCTCCGTTCTCGACCAAACGGTGCCACCAAGCTGCGTGAGCTGCTTACCGCGGCCCATCAGAACAAGGCTCCGCTGGTGTTGCCTGGTTGTTACGACGCTCTTGGAGCGAGGCTGATCGAGCAGGCTGGTTTCGACGCCGCCTACATGACCGGGTTCGGAACTGCAGCGGGATTGCTCGGCAGGCCCGATGTTGGTCTGCTCGGCCTTGCCGAGATGGTCGACAACGCGCGCCGTATCTCGTCGGCCATCGACCTGCCCGTGCTCGCCGATGCCGATACCGGCTATGGCAACCAGATCAACGTCATCCGCACGGTCCAGGAGTATGAGCGTGCCGGTGTTGCTGGAATCCACATCGAGGACCAGGTACTGCCGAAGAAGTGCGGCCATATGGAGAACAAGCAAGTGGTCGAGCAAGGCGAGATGGTTGGCAAGATCCAGGCAGCCGCCGCAGCACGCCACAACCCCGACTTCGTTCTCATCACCCGCACCGATGCCCGTGCACCTCATGGGCTGGACGAAGCGATCGATCGTGCGCACAGCTTTGTCGATGCCGGAGCCGACGTGCTCTTTATCGAAGCGCTCGAAGGCCAGGCTGAGATCGAACGGGTCGCCACCGAGTTTGCCGACGTGCCGCTGCTGTTCAACTGGGCAGAAGGTGGCAAGACCCCGCCCCTCACCTTCGACGAGATAGCACAGCTTGGATTTGCCCTGATCATCATGCCGATCGGCACCATGCTCTCAGCGACCCGAGCGATGCAAAATTTTCTCGCCAAGCTCAAAGTTGACGGAACCCCCGCGGGCTTCGTCGACGAGCTGATGGGCTTTGGCGATTTCACCGACACCATCGGCCTACCGGAGATAGTCGACCTAGAGCAACGCTTCTCATGAAAACCGACGGCTACCTCTCAACCAATCTCCATAAGGTGGGTGAACAAGCAGCAGCGGCCGAAGCGGCCGGACATCTTGGAGCGTTCACCGCCGAGACCAGCCATGATCCATTTCTACCGCTCGTGGTCGCAGCCCAGCACACCAAGACGTTGCAGCTCGGCACCTCGATAGCGGTCGCCTTTGCTCGCAGCCCTATGACCCTCGCTAACACCGCGCGTGATCTGAACGAGTTCTCACAAGGCCGCATGATCCTCGGCCTCGGTAGCCAGATCAAACCGCACATCACGAAGCGGTTCTCGATGCCTTGGTCGAAACCCGCAGCTCGCATGCGTGACTTCATCACGGCCATGCATGCGATCTGGGACTGCTGGGACACGGGCGAACCACTCCGCCACCGGAGTGAGTTCTACACCCACATCTTGATGACCGACTTCTTCAATCCCGGGCCGGCAACGCACGGCAAGCCCGACGTGTATGTCGCAGCGGTTGGCCCGATGATGATGCGCGTGTGCGCCGACCTTTGCGATGGTTGGATGGTCCACCCGTTCAACACACCCGAGTACTTCAACGAGGTAGCTCTTCCCAAGTTCCGTGGATTCATGGACGAGGCCGGTCGACCACACGACGCGTGCCAGGTTGCACTTCCCGCGTTTGTCGTGACCGGCGACGACGATGGCGACATGGAAGCAGTGGCGCAGTTCGTCAAGGGCCAGATTGGCTTCTATGGATCAACACCAGCGTATGTAGATGTGCTCGAGCACCACGGATGGGGACAAGCCCACGGCGAGCTCAATCGACTGACCAAGGAAGGTCGATGGGATGAGCTTGCCTCGGTGATCGACGACGAAATGCTCGCGACGTTCGCCGTCGTGGCCGAACCCGACCAAGTCGAGGCTGCGCTCGAAGACCGCTATGGATCAACCGTCGACCGCATCAGCCGCTACGCCCCGCTCTAGCTCCACTAGCTCTGCGAGTGAAAGCCGATCATGTTGCCCTCGGTGTCACTCACAAGAGA
>CAZHUR010000182.1:0-5850 GCA_964535395.1 uncultured Acidimicrobiales bacterium | reverse complement strand
CCTTAACGTCGTGTCGAGTGACCACCTCGCGGTCGGCAATCGACCCTAGATCGACCTGGTCAACGACGGCCTCGTACGCCTCGATTACGCCATCGGGTACGTCTACTCCGAGCTCGGCCTGCGCCTTGAGCACCGCGATCCAGAGTTCACGTTCGAGGATGATCTTGGCCTCTGGAGACCAGATGCCCACCATGTCGGCACTCGCATATCGCCCGGCAAGAACGTTCGGAAGGTTTGTCACCACCTGATTTTATCGCCGGGCGGACTATCTCGTCAGGTCAAAAGCAAACCCAAGGTAAGCAGCAGTACAAGCGGTGCTACCGCCACGACCGTGGAAACACCAGCCCCACCAACCGTCACTACTTGTACACCGTCCACGGCCCGAGACAAATAGAGGTGGATTGCCTCGTACCAACCTCGAATTTCATTCGGTAGCTCGCGTACGGGAAGCTCCGACCACGAGTCCTTCGAGATTCCATCTTGGGGTTCGGGCAGACCAGCTTCAATCTGCTCTTCGTCAATCGCGTCCAGGGCTCCAAGTAGGCGCTTTTCGACCTCGCCGATAGCTCTTCTCAGAACTCGACCTGAAAACCAGCCGAGTGGCGTGGGTGACGTCGCAGCGGTCTCGAGCACCGACCCGGCCGATCCAATCAGAATTGGGAAGACAACCGTCTGTGCCAAGAAGGTCGCTACATCGCGAAGTGGTAAGTCGGCGCCTCCGGCTCGCACCGAAAGCAAGTCGCCGTGCATTGCGGCAATCGTGAACAGTGTCCGATCAGCAGCACGGTCGGTCGCTTCGAGGCGATTCTTCAAGACCAGGAACGTGCTCATTGCGACCACAGCAATGACGAGGGCTCCAATCACGAGGGCGATGTACGGAACCAGCGCCCACACCGGCATCCGCGATCGAAAGATCAACCAGGCAAGAACACCTCCGAGTGCAATCGCCAGCCAACTCTTCTGCACGACCGACCCAATCGCAGCGGGGAGGTCGAGGATCTGTCGAATGTCGGCTCGGAGTCCCGGAAGATCGTAGACATCGAGGTCGAGGGCGTTTGGGTCGATGTCTTGTGGGCCGTTCGCCATTCGAATGACGCTAGCGGATCGGCACTACCCGGCGGAGCGTGCCTGGCTCGCGATGTCGGTGCGGGTTTGCATGCCTGGCCAGCTGATCGCGGCAACCCCGGCGTAGGCGCGCTCGATCGCCTCGTTCATCGAGGTTCCGCGACCAACGACGTTGAGAACTCGTCCCCCACCGGTGATCAGCTCCCCCTCATCGTTCTGCCCAATCCCCGCGGCATAGACCGACACGCCGTCGATCGCACGTGCGTCGTCGATGCCGTTGATGACATCGCCAGTGCGCGGCGAAGCTGGGTAACCTTCGCTCGCACACACCACCGTCACGACAGCATCGTCAGAGAATGTCGGTGCAGACGTGATGTTTCCGCCAGCAGCTTCGCTCAGTAGTTGCACGAGGTCTGAGTCGATGCGAGGCAAAACAACCTGGGTTTCGGGATCGCCGAAGCGCACGTTGTACTCGAGCATCTTTGGTCCGTTCGGCGTGAGCATGAGCCCGGCAAAGAGCGTGCCTCGGTAGTCGATGCCGCGACGCGCTAGCTCGACGAGAGTTGGCTCGATCGCGTCGCGCATGATCGTGTCGACCAAGTCCGGGTCGGCCCACGGCAACGGCGTGTAGGCGCCCATGCCACCGGTGTTCGGGCCCTCGTCACCGTCAAAGATGCGCTTGTGGTCCTGTGCTGGGGCGAGCGCAACGGCCTTGGTTCCATCGCAGATCGCAAAGACGGATACTTCAGGGCCGACGAGACCTTCTTCGATCACGACAGTAGATCCCGCAGCACCAAAGGCAGCCCCCGACAAGTACTCGTGAATGGCCGCTTCAGCCTCGCCACGGTCGTTCGTGACCAGCACGCCCTTGCCCGCGGCCAGGCCGTCGGTCTTGATAACGAACGGTTCTGACATAGTGGCGAGAAATTCGAGTGCCGGCTCGGCCTCGGTGAACGCCCCGTGTGAGGCGGTCGGAACGCCTGCTGCGACCAACAGTTCTTTCATGTACGCCTTGCTGCCCTCAAGTTGAGCACCATCGGCACCTGGTCCAAAGACCAGCTTGCCTTGAGCACGAAGCTCGTCGGCTAAGCCAGCAACGAGTGGTACCTCTGGGCCAATGACAAACAAATCGGCGTCGAGTTCAGTAGCTGGGGTCGAAACGGATCCGGGGATACCGGGATTGCCAGGCGTAACGATCACCTCACTCGCCGTACGTCCAAGGACGTCGGCCAGAGCGTGCTCGCGACCACCAGATCCCACGACGACAACTCGAGTCATCGACACCAGCTCCTATTGGTTGAAGGTGAGAACTTGCTTGCGACCGGGACCAACGCCGACCATCGTGACCGGCATGGCGCACTGTTCTTCAATGAAGGTGAGGTACTCGTCGGCTTGCTTTGGGAGCTCGGAGCGATCCGTGACCTTGGTGAGGTCGGTCTTCCAGCCAGGAAGGGTCTCGTAGATCGGCTTCACCTTGTGCAACACGGTCTGGTGGTACGGGAAGTCGTCGATGCGTTGGCCTTCGTGTTCGTAGCCAACGCACACTTTGATTTCGTCGAGTTGATCGAGAACGTCGAGCTTCACAATGGCAAGCTCGGAGAGCGAGTTCACACGGCGGGCGTAGCGCATCATGACGCAGTCGAAGTATCCCGGGCGACGCTTCCGACCCGTGTTGGTGCCGTATTCGTGACCAACGTCGACGATGTGGTCGCCGACTTCGTCGAAGAGTTCGGTCGGGAAAGGTCCCGCACCAACGCGGGTGATGTATGCCTTGGCAACACCGACAACTCGATCGATGAACATGGGACCAACACCGGATCCTACGCTTGCACCGCCGGCGGTCGGGTTCGATGACGTGACGTACGGGTAGGTGCCATGATCGAGATCGAGGAACGTGGCTTGGGCGCCTTCGAGCAAGATGTCGTCGCCGGCCTCTAAGCGTTCGTGAATGAGCGAGATCGTGTCGGTGACGAGCGGCTCGAGCTTTGGCTTGTATTCGGTGAGGAAGGTTTCGGCAATCTCGTCGATGTCGAAGCCGAGCTTGTTGTAGACCCTGGTCATCACCGGGTTGAGCTGATGGAGCACCACTTCGAGTTTCTCGCGGAAGATCTTCTCATCGAGCAAGTCTTGAACTCGGAGTCCGGTACGCATTGCCTTGTCGGCGTACGACGGACCAATACCTCGCTTGGTGGTACCGAGCTTGTTCTTGCCAAGATGGCGCTCCTGAAGCGCATCGAGGCTCTGGTGATACGGAAAGATCAGGTGCGCGTTGCCGCTGAGCCGAAGTCGAGAAGTGTCGACTCCTTTTGACTCGAGCATTGCCATCTCTTTGAGTAAGACGCCAGCGTCGACGACGACGCCATTACCAATGACCGGCGTGATGTGGTCGTAGAGCACTCCCGACGGGACGAGTTGAAGAGCGAAGCTCTCGCCGTCTACGACGATGGTGTGACCAGCGTTGTGGCCCCCCTGAAAGCGCACGACAGTAGAGACGTCGCGCGCGAGAAGGTCTGTGAACTTTCCTTTGCCTTCGTCACCCCATTGGGTTCCAACTATGACTGTTGCGGCCATGTGCCGTCCTCCCAGCCGAAATTCGACCGCCTGTACCCTACCGGCACCAGCGCATTTGCCCGTAACCGAAACGACCGACTCCCGTCACAAGGACGAGAGCCGGTCGGTACGGGATTTAGGTTTTGGGCGTGGGGTTAGCCAGTGAAGGTTGGAGTACCTGTCTCTGCCTGAGCAACCGGCGCTGTAACAACGGCTCCGAGAACCTCAACCTCAGCCTCTGGTTCTGGGTCTGGGTCGTTGCTTACCTCTTCAGCCTCGACGACAGGCTCACTCGCTGTGTCCTGATCGGTGGTGACCACCGGCTCGTCGCAGGTGATGACGACCTTGACGTCGACCGCTGCGTCAGCTGGGAAGGCGATCGTCTTCGTGGCAATGTCGCCGTCGACTGATTCGCTGAACGGGAACTCACCGCCATCGGCTGAGTCCGTCACCGACATCGTGCAGGCAAGGTCGCCTGCCGCTGGATAGTCGACCGTGCAAGTTTCACCAGCGCCGACCGGGTCGAACATGATGTCGACCGCTGTACCGTCAACCGATTCGCTGTCAGTACCGTCGCCGGCGGTGCACGTGAGGGTGACCGTGGATTCAGCAACGGAATCAAAGTCGACCATGATCGTCGATGTTGGTGCTGGTTCCGGCGCAGGGTCATCGCACGACTCGACGGCGCCATCTGCTCCGATGACTTCGATCTGACCCTCAGTGCAGACCACCGCAGGTGCTGGAGCTGGGGTCGTGTTGGTGAACCCAAGACAAATCGGACGAACCGAGTTCGGGGTGTTAGCTCCGCCTGGTGCCGCGTGGCGGAAGGTAACGCTTACCGCGTCTGCGGCGAGCTCGATCGAACCGAGCGAACCGTTCCAGTAGCCGGTCTCAATGTTGTCGGGAATGTCTCCGGTCGTGTTGGTCCTAGCCAGAACGTTGCCACCAGCATCTAAGAACTCTGCGAACCACTGTTCACTCGGCTGCGACACGGTGTCACGTCCGACGTACCCATCGGTGGACTCTCCGCCCACGTCGTAGGTACCAGCGGTAAGAGTGAACCCGAGAGAGACCGGACCAATAACTGGCATGCCCTCTTCGTTTGTGATCGACAGCAAGTGATTGCCGTTGAAGGCAGTGCCAAAGAGCTCACCGCCAAGATTGAAGCTCTGCGCTTGGTTGCAATCTGTCGTCTGAGCTCCAAGCGTTGCATTTGCACTTATCAGCGACGCAATAAGTAGAAGTACAGCGCCGATCCCGACGCCAGCCTTCTTGCGGCCAAGTTGTGATGATTTCATGAGGACCTTTCCCGGTTCCGCCCGTTTTGCCCCAAAGGTGGGACTCATTTGAAGATGAAACTTCATCCAGAAAAGTAAGCTTCGGCGCGCGCCTCTCACTTCGTCAAATTCGATTTGTAACTTTTTTGCGTCGAAAACCGTCGCGTTTTCAACGCTGCCACTCACGAAAAGGTCAGTCCCTCACCGTCATCAGCCACCGAAACATGCACCGTGTCGCCTTCTCCAAAAGAACCGTCCAATAGCTGAACGGCCAGAGCGTCCGCGATCTCTCGCTGAACAACACGCTTCAACGGCCGAGCGCCAAAGGCTGGGTCATAGCCCGTGGTTGCCAACCAATCGCTGGCGTCATCTGACAACTCCAGCTTGATGTGGCGGTCCTCGAGACGCTTTCTGAAGATGCCGAGCTGAATATCGACAATCTCACGCAAGTCCTCTTTGGTGAGTTCGTTGAATCGCACGATGTCGTCGATCCGGTTGATGAACTCTGGGCGGAAAAAGTCCGCGGGTTCACCTGGCAGGTTCGACGTCATGATCAGCACAACATTTGTGAAATCGACCGTTCGTCCTTGACCGTCGGTCAGTCGTCCATCGTCAAGAAGTTGTAACAACACGTTGAACACGTCGGCGTGAGCTTTCTCGACTTCGTCGAGCAGGACTACCGCATAGGGTCGGCGTCGCACCGCTTCGGTGAGCTGTCCTCCGGCGTCATATCCGACATAGCCGGGAGGTGCGCCGATCAGTCGAGAAACCGAGTGCTTCTCCATGTATTCGCTCATGTCGATACGGATCATCGCCCGCTCATCGTCAAACAAGAAGTCCGCGAGCGATCGAGCGAGCTCGGTCTTACCAACACCGGTTGGACCAAGGAACAGAAAGCTGCCGATTGGTCGGTTCGGGTCTGACAATCCTGCTCTGCTGCGACGGATGGCATTGGCCG
>CAZHUR010000181.1:0-5871 GCA_964535395.1 uncultured Acidimicrobiales bacterium | reverse complement strand
CTCCTGCTGCCGATGAACCAGTAATGACTCAGCCTGTGTATGAAGAGGTCGTCGAAGTTATCGACTTGACCGACCCGAATGATCCACGTCCGATCATCGACCTAACCACCTCCCCAACCGACGAACAAATGACCGAGTTCCTCCGTCGTCGTCGAGCTGCTGACCGCGATCTGCAACGTGTCGCCGTGCGTCCTGCGGGACCACGCCGTGGCCGTGCTCCAGTGCGCATCAGAACAGATGCAAACGGAGGAGTTGTCGAAAGCTCCCGTTAACCCGCAGGCTAGAGGGGTGGAATCGACTGAAACCGACCCGATCATCGAGCGCCGAGCGGTTATACGCGCTCGGGCGAACCTCGGCCAGCGCATTGGCTACATTGCGTACGCGCTCGCTACGGTCGGATTCTTCTTCGGACTGTTCACCAGGTTCTCCTCTCCGTTGGTCACGTTTGTGATCATCATGCTTATCGGTGGCAGCATTGTTCTAGCGATTGCGATTCAGGTGGGCTACGCAATTCGCGGTGCGGAACGACATGAAGAAGATTCCTTAGCAATGCGACGAGGCAACGGCGTCGCACAAGATGACAGCAGGTAATACGTGAGCAGCCAACCCATCGCCGAGAGCGGAACACGACTTGGAGCCGCCGAACGGCGTCAACAGCTTCTTTCCGCAGCACGCCAGACGTTTGGATCGAAGGGGTACACCGCCACATCGATGAACGACATCGCGCTCGCCTCGCACGTGACCAAGCCAGTGCTTTATCAGCACTTCGACTCGAAAGGCGACCTCTTCCTCGAGGTCTTGGCCGCAACTGCGTCCGAACTCAACGACGCAATATCGGCGGTTTTGAAAACGGCCGCGACCGGACGCGAGAAGGTTGAACGGGGCATCGAGGTTTATGTTGAGTTCTTCAACGCAAACCCTGAGAACTACCGAGTGCTCTACGGCGAGGGTGTCCGCAGCGAACCCACCTTTGCCTCTGAACTTCGCACGATACAGAACACCATCAACGACCTTGCCGCCGAGCACATCGAGATCGAACAACTCGACCACGATTTGCGTCGCCTCGCAGCCGAGGCAATCTCTGGCATGCTCGAGTCGGCGGTTGGACACTGGCTCGACGGTGGAAAGGCCGAAGACGCAAGTCAGGTCGCATCGCTTCTGTCATCGCTTGCCTGGCGAGGACTCCGGGCCGCTCCTTAGGGCTGCTTCGGCCCACCAGTATGATCAGGGGATGAAGCAACACAAGATCAGCATCCAGTACTGCGTCAGTTGAAACTACTTGAGTCACGCCGTGAGCGCGATCGAAGACCTCCTGAAGAACTACCAACACATCATTGCTGAGACCACCGTGCTCCACGGCGACAGGGGAATCTTTGACGTCCTCGTCGACGGTGACATGCTCTACTCGAAGCACGACACGGGTCGTCATGCGAATCCCGGCGAGGTCCTTGAGCTGTTCGCTGCAAAATATGGAGCCGACGTTCCGGTCTACGGTACCTAAAGCCCTGGTCAGGCAGGATTGATGAAGTTACCCGAGGCCCAACCCGTCGTTCCCTGATAAGTCACCTCGACCCAATGTCGCGACGTGTTCCCGGTGGCGATCAGCTGGTCGCCGCTCGATGCGGAGGTCAAGAGCCTGCCGTTCACGTCGGGCTCAGAGCGGATGTTCACACCCACGCCACCAACGATGTATACCGGCGCGGTCTCGTCGACCTCGGGCTCTGGGAGAATCAAATCTCGTTCAGGGAGGTCGTTGAGGGTCAGATTGTCTGTCTCAACCCACCCTTCGACGCCATCGTGAACAATGAGGGCCCAGTCGCCTGTCAAGGTGCCTGTGGCCTCAACATCGCGTCCGCTCGGCAACGTATCCAGCCGTTGGTGGGCGTCGCTCGGGCCAGCAAACAAGCCAGCTCCGGTCGTTCCTGCCACGACGTTGACAGCTACGAGTTCGCCGCTCTCGCGAGCCTCAGCAAAGGCTAAGACCTTTGGAGGGTCGGCCTCTACGTCCTCTTCTTCCTCCTCGACCTCTACTTCCTCTTCAACCGGAAGCGCAGCCTGAATTTCCTCGCGGTCTTCTATTCGTTCCGAAAGCGAACGATCGGTTACTGAAACTGGCGAGCCAGGCGCGGCGATCAACTCGTCGCCACAGCCGACCATGAACAATGCGAGCAAACCCCAGAGAATGAGCGTGCGCACACGCCGAATCGGTAGTTTCCCGCCTTCATAGTTGCGATGAAGGTACATGCTGGGTCTTTCGGCCTATGCCCGCCGAACTTAAGCGGACGATGTATATGTATGGGTAAGAAGAAGACAGAAGTTGTTGAAACGGGCGTTTTTGCGTCTCCTGCAACGCGAAAAGACTCCCCGTACGAACTGCTCCAGGACCCAGAGGGGGGCCTCTCGGTTCGCTGTATCGAGTCTGGCGCAACCTATGACACTTCTATCCTGGCCAAACCAACCCACGCCCAGATCGAAGATCAGCGCCTCGCGTTTCTTCGGGAAATCGCCGCGTGGCTCTCGACCAATGGCCCATCAGATCCGTTGCGAGAAGAAGCCGCCGCTACATCGATCAGCCTGTCCCTTCAGGCCGAATACACCCAAGCGGACCTTGGCGACGACCGCCAGTGGATTCTGAGTAACGATCTCTCGGTACGAGTTCCTCTGCTTCGGGACGGCTTAGATGAAGCGTGTCGCCTCGAACTCATTCAGTTCGCAGCCAGCATTGGAGCGGTCGGAAACGGAATCTCCGAAACCGACGCTCAGTTCATCGAGTTCCTCGGCGCTGGTCTTGGACTCGACCCCAACGTCGTAACCGACACCGTCGTCCAAGCAATCCAGTCCAGCCAAGCCGCCTAGCCTGTCCACGACAGCCCGTCGTCAGCGCTAACGTAGGGGGACTGTTCGCGATACGTCGCGTCCTCACTCAGCCCGGGTGGCGGAACTGGCAGACGCGGGGGGCTTAAACCCCCCTGACCCTTTGGGGTCGTGCGGGTTCAAATCCCGCCCCGGGCACTGATAAATCAAGGGCTTCGAAAACGTAACCGTGCCAGGCATAGTTACGTTTTGGGAGAGCTTGCTATAGCCCCGATGTCGGCGTGTCGATAATCAGTAGATGACGGAAAGCACCGAGTTCACACCAGTCGTGTGGAGGCCCGGCGTCGCGTCAAGGATTGTTGCGTCCTCGTTCATCCTCGGTTTTGTCGGATTACTCCTCTGGGCGCTTTCTTCTGGGGAAGTCCCCATACCTGCCGCGCTCGTCATCTTGGTGATGATCGCAATGGCGGCGTTCATGCTTTACGAGATAGTGGCCTCTTCGGTCACACTCGGAGAAAGCGAGCTCGTCATCACGGGCTGGTCCACACAACGAGTCGAACGTTCACGTGTGATCGCTGCAACCGCGACCCCCGAGGGCATTCTGGTGTCGGTAGAGGGTCATCACGATCTGAACGTGGGCTATGGCACGGCCATCCTGTCAACTCCGAAACAGAAGAAGCAGACAGACGAGGCGCTACGAACTATCCGGGAATGGGCTGGTGTCGGTGAAATTTATGCATCGAGCGACGGGGCGGTGCCCAGTACGAACGTCCTCCCTTCGATAGAACCAATCACGTTCAAGGCAAGCCTTGGCACGCAAGTTGGAGCATCGGTCCTCGCCGTGTTTGTGATCCTCGGTCTTGTCGGTCAGCGAGTCGCCGATGGAGCAGCCGTCATCGAATGGGTCATCACTCTCGTCTTCTTGGTCCTTGCCTCGGTCGCGTTGTATCGACTTGCCACCACCACAATCACTCTTGAACAGAACGAGATCACGGTCAAGAAGGTCCTTGGCACTCGTCGCGCAGACCGCTCGAATGTGAGTGGGGCGTTTGCGGGCAATGGTTTGATGATCGCCGTGCGAGGCCAAAGCACCATTCAGACATTGGCATTCAGAAAGAACTTCCTCGCCATTCTCGTGAGCAAACGCACGCGGGCCGACGAGGTTGCTGACGCCATTAACCAGTGGGCAGGGGCTGATGCGACGGCCAACGAGTGGGGCCGTAGCCGAACCCCTCTTCGCTAAGCCACAAAACGTAACTGTGCCTGGCACGGTTACGTTTTGAACGAACGCGAAACGAATAATTTGTTAAGGCACCGCTCGTTCATGCAAACGCGGCCTGAGGTTGGCTACCGTAGGGCCATGTCAGTGCTGTTACTGAATGCTTCGTATGAGCCACTTCGAGTGATTAGTTGGCAACGAGCGATCTGTTTACAGCTTGCCGAGCGAGCCGATCTTGTCGAAGCCGTCGAGGGTCGCGCCCTGCATACAAGCGGTGGGGCCGAGTTTGCCTTCCCTTCTGTGATCCGCCTCCGAGAGATGGTCGTCGTTCCGTTCCGTAGGGGTGCAGCGCCCATTACGAGGCGTGCCCTCATCGCCCGTGATCGCGGCACGTGCCAGAAGTCTGGATGTGAACGACGCGGTGCAACGATGGACCATCTCCTGCCAAAGTCACGCGGTGGTCAGCACACGTGGAAGAACGTGGTTCTGATGTGCGCCGAACACAACAACCAAAAGAGCGATCGCACGATCGAAGAGCTCGGCTGGTCGCTCAAGAAGGCGCCGCGCATCCCGACCAAGGCCGATCTTGCTCTCGACCGTTCTGAAGCGAACCCGCAATGGAGCCCCTGGCTCGCCGCCGCAGGCTAAAGGCGCTCTAGATATTTGGGCGTTCGGCGCCGATCGTCGTGTCGTCCCCGTGGCCGGTGTGGACCGTAGTCGCATCGTCGAGCGGTAACAGCTTTGCGGTGATCGACTCGACGAGTAGATCGTGACTGCTAAACGAGCGCCCGGTAGCACCAGGCCCGCCGTTAAAGAGCGTGTCGCCGCTGAAGACGGTTGCGAGGTCGGGAACGTGGAAGCAGCATCCGCCGGGCGAATGGCCGGGCGTGTGGAGCACCTGCACCTCTCCCCCAGCAAGCGCAATCTTCTGACCGTCAGCCAGTGGAGCGTCGACTCGACGGTCGGGGTGGATGACATCCCACAACATGGCGTCGTCGGGGTGCAACCAGATCGGCGCGTTCACCTCGGTGGCGAGTTCGACTGCAGCGTTGATGTGATCATTGTGTGCGTGGGTCGCAATGATGGCCTTGACCTTGCGTCCCGCCACACCTTCGATGATCGGACGGGCGTCGTGGGCTGCGTCGAAGATCACTACCTCTTCGTCGTTGCCGAGTATCCAGATGTTGTTGTCGACGTCAAAGTCTTCGCCGTCGAGGCTGAAGATTCCACTCGTGACGACCTTGTTGATGGAGAGGCTCACATAACCACCACCGATCGAAGAACCTCGCCGCGTTCCATCTTGTGGAACGCGTCTTCGACCCCGTCGATACCAATGGTCTCCGATACGAAGCCATCGAGGTTGAGTCGGCCCTGCTGATAGAGGTCGATGAGCATCGGGAAGTCTCGGCTCGGCAGACAGTCGCCGTACCACGATGACTTGAGCGAACCGCCGCGTCCGAAGACCTCGATCAGAGGTAGTTCGATCTTCATCTCCGGGTTAGGAACACCCACGAGCACGACCGTGCCGGCGAGGTCACGGGCATAGAAAGCCTGTTCATAGGTAACGGGAAGACCCACTGCTTCGATTGCGACATCGACGCCGTTGCCGTCGGTGAGTTCACGGATCGCTTCGATTGGATCGGTCTTGGACGAGTTGACGGTGTGCGTTGCACCGAATCCCTTTGCCCATTCGAGCTTTGTGTCGTCGATGTCGACGGCGATGATCGTGCTCGCTCCTGCGATGCGTGCCCCTTCTATCGCAGCGTCGCCGACGCCGCCGCAACCGAATACCGCAACCGAATCACCGCGCTTGACGTTGCCTGTGTTGAGGGCGGCTC
>CAZHUR010000180.1:0-5882 GCA_964535395.1 uncultured Acidimicrobiales bacterium | reverse complement strand
GCACCAAACCGCTCGGCCAACCGCTCGACGATTCGGGCCGTATCGAATGGGGTCGAACTGATCAACGTCAGCGCCCTGGCAAATACTGCCTTTTCCAGGTCGGTGCCAGCAATCGTTTCTCGTGCGTTGGCGACCACGTGATCTCGCCACGACTCGGCCGGAAGATCGAGTTCGAGACGAACCTTTTGAGGAACCGGAGCCAAGGGCCGAGTGAGCACTCGGCCGACCAAGGCTTCAACATCGTCCAAGGGGCGCGGGGAATCTTTCTCGAGCGTCGTCACGAAGCGGACCCCGTTCGACTCTCCGAGCACAACCTCGGGAATGATCGCAGTTCCAGGAATCCGCGCATCGAAGTTGAGCGCCGCGAAGCCAACCGGTCCGCTACCGGGTAACTCAACCTCGTCTGTACCAACCATGTCGGACACGACTCGCTGGGCGGCCTCCACCGAGCCCGTGAGGTCGACTTCGATCTCGTTGCGATCGCCAAGTCCGACCAGAACCACATCGGGGGAACGCCACAACAGCCCAGATCGCGCACCGAGCGCTACGAGGTCGACCGAGGCCAACGAATGATGGGGATCAACACGACGAGACACGGAGTACACCCCTGAGAGCGTAGATGCAGGCAGACTGTTTCGGTGAAGCTCACTAGTGACCTCCTCGTCGACGCACCGACCGTCGATGTCGTGGATGTCTTGGCCGACCTTTCCACCTACCCAGCGTGGAACGATCTGGTATCGGGCGCCGAGCCACTCGAACAGCTAGACGCCGATGTGGGTCCGGTCTGGCGCACGACCCTCACCGCCAAGGTAGGACCGTTCGCTCGTTCAAAGCAGTTGCGTTTTGTGCGCGAGACGCTGTCGACCGACGACCACACGTCGGTCACCAACATCTCGTTCGCCCGACGTGAGGACGATGAGCGCAGCCACGCCTCGTGGACGATGAGTTGTTCGGTCGGCCCATCGGGCACTGCGAGCAGCGTCGAGCTGACACTCGCATACGACGGAGGGCTGTGGGTCCCAGCGCTGGGGTCGGTGCTCGACGGTGCAATCGAACGTGCGACCCGGCGCCTGCCCAGCTACGTCAAGGAACGGTCATGACCACATTCGATGATGCAATCTCGCTCGAGCCGCAGAACGACCTCACCGAAGATGAGGTGTCGTGGTCGGGGCACATGACCAAGGACTGGTCGATCGGTCGTGTTCCAAACGGTGGCTATTCATCTGCTCTCAATCTCGGAGCGATGATCCAACACACCGGCCAACCAGTCGCTCGTTCGATGACCAACCACTACTACCGTCCTGCGGTCCACGGCGCGCCAGCGATCGTCAACACCGAGATTCGCCGTCGTGGACGTACCATGGTTCATTGCGACGCGACGTTGGTCCAGGAGGGCAAGGTGCGCTTGCGTTCGGTGGGTGTCTTTGGCGATTACCCGCCCGACGATGTCGTCACCCCGATTACGCCCACGGAGATTCCTCCACCCAACGAGTGTGTGTTGCGAGATCCGGGGCTCCAAGGATTCCATATGAGCCTGCTCGATTCGCTCGAGGTGCGCATCGACCCAACCGTCGACGAACGGATTGGCGACCCCGATGCCGAGCCGCGCATCGAAGGGTGGGTTCGCTTTGTCGAACCACGACCGAACGATGCACTCGCCCTGGCATTGTTCGCCGATGCCTTTCCTCCAGCCGTGCTGATTCCCCAGCCCGACTCTGGCTGGGTTCCAACGATCGAACTCACAACTCACATTCGAGCTCGCGCTCTGGACGGCTGGATTCGCGGTCAGATCACCACGGCGAACATCCGTGGCGGCACACTTCTCGAAGACGCTCACCTGTGGGATTCAAGCGGCTCCCTGGTCGCCCAAAGCCGCCAAATTGCCATGCTTCTACCGACCTGATCCCATGTGGGGCCTGTCCCCGCGAATGGGGCCTGTCCCCAAAACCCCCATCCGGGGCCTGTCCCCGCGAATGGGGCCTGTCCCCAAAAGCCGGCGCGCCGGCTTAGAACACCTCGATGACTGCCCAGGCGCCCCAGAGGGCGAGGATCAAGACGCCGATCACGAACTGAACAATCGCCGCGAGTCCCATGCCGGTAAGCACACCTTTGGTCGACGCCCATGCGGGACCCCACTCGTCCTTGTCGAGGTATTCGGCCAACGCAATGCCGCCAACGGCACCGATCAGCGCGCCGACGACCGGGATCACAAAGAACCCAATGATCGCGCCGATCACCGCTGCGATCTGGGACCTCTTCGACGCTCCGGCTGCATCCGCGGCTTGCTTTGGCAGCACAACGCCAAGTCCGATGGCGATCGCTGTCAAGACCGTGACAAAAACGATCACGCTGATGCCGATCGCATCAAAGCCTGCAACAAACCCGTAGGCGACAACCGTCGCCCACATGAGCATCAGCCCTGGAAGAACGGGAACGAGCGTGCCTGCCAAACCCACCAGAAGGACAAGGAGAAACAGCACTGCGAGGACTTCCACCGCTTAGCCCCCGGGCATTCCTGAGCGCGACTGAGCAAAGTGATCGATTGGACCGTTCCCCTCGCCGAGCCTCCACGTGGCCGAAGACTCCAGACCCGCCAGAACGAACGCGACCGCAGCATGAATAGCCCCCTCGACCGGAAGACCGCTCGCCAACGATGCGGTTATCGAAGCCGAGAGGCTACATCCCGTGCCGAGAACGTTCGAAGTCAGAATTCGGCGGTGCTCGACGACCTCGACCGATCCGTCATAGGACACCACATCGACAGCAGCGTCCTGTTCGAGAAGTCCGGTAACGACGACAACCGACGGCCCGAAGCTCGCTAACTTTTTGGCTGCTTCACTGGCGCTTTCTCGATCGGAGATCTCGATGCCACTCAACAGGCCAGCTTCGGACACGTTCGGCGTGATGACCGCAGCGAGCGGGAAGAGCTTGTCGATGTAGAGCAATGTCATCTCAGGTGCGAGCATCGGGGTACCAGCTGAGTTGACGATGACTGGATCTATCACGAGCGGTCCGAGGCTGTGAGCGCGCTCAACGACTACGTCGACTGCAGTTGGCGAATACAGCAGCCCCGTCTTGGTTGCTGCCACGTTGAAATCTCGCGTGACAGCATCGATCTGGTTGCCGATGAACTCTGCTGGCAGTTCGTGCACGTCGGTGATGCCCGTCGTGTTCTGCGCCGTCGCAATCGTCAACGCGAATACGCCGTGGACCCCATGGCTGGCGAAGGTCTTGAGGTCGGCGGCAACCCCAGCGCTGGCGCCGCTATCGGAACCGGCGATTGTGAGCGCGACTGGTGGAGTGGGTGACACCCCGACAGGCTAGCTGCCTTGTGGAACAGTGGCCGAAGACTTCTTCGGCCACAGCAAACCCGCGGCGATGAGGATGACACCGCTTGCAGCCGCGATAACGAACCAATTCGTGCCGCCGCCAGAGGCTGGCGCCAACGGCTGGAAGGCCACTTCCGACGTTGGGTCAAAGACAAAGAACCACTCGTCTTGTTGGAGGTCGCCGTCAACGGACAGCTCTCCGTGAGAGACGATGTAACGGCCAGGTTCGGTGAGTGCGGGGAACGTCGTAGACGCCAGCCGCTCGTCGGTCAGCGATGTGGTCGCGACCTCTACGGCGTTGCCAGCAGGGTCGGTGATCTGGATATTCGATGAGATGATCGGTGTCCAGAAGGAAATGTCGACTTGGTCGACCGTGCCCCCGACAGGTTGGCCAGCAAGGGGTGCGCGTTCAAAAACTTCCGAATGCGCACCGACGGGCGCTGCGAGAATGAGCAATGCGCCAACGGTGAGCAAAAGCACACGCGGGATGAGCAAAAACCGGCCGTTCCTTATTCGATGGGTCGGTGAGCGCATGACCCCATCGTACTGCCATCCGGACGAGCCCAGTAAGCGGCACGACCGAGACTTAATGTGTCTTAAAAACGCCAAAACGGGGCCCTGGCACCGGTCGTCACGGTTGGGTGCGACCAACTGGACACCGTTAGTCTTGAGACTTTGTGAGGAGGGCGAGATGTGTGGCATCTGCGGGATCGTCGACTTTGACGCGGTCCCACCTCGGGAGCGGCTGGCCAACATGGTCGCGACGTTGGAACACCGGGGACCCGACGCTCACGGCATTCATACCGACGAGGACTTTGCGCTAGGCCACACGCGCCTCGCCATCATCGACCTGTCCCCCACTGGCGCTCAACCAATGGCCAGCACTGATGGCCATGCTGTCATGTCCTACAACGGCGAGTTGTACAACTACCGCGAGCTTCGCCGTGAGTTGGAAGCTAGGGGATCAACGTTTCGCGGAGCATCGGACTCCGAGGTCGTTCTCGAGGCGTATCTGCAATGGGGTAACGATGCGTTTCGTCGATTCAACGGGATCTTCGCGATAGCCATTTGGGATTACCGGACCGATCAGCTGCTTCTCGTGCGAGATCGATTCGGTATCAAACCGTTGTACCTGCACAGAAATGGTCGACGCACCCTGTTCGCATCGGAGATCAAGGCAATCTTGGCAAGCGGTTGCGTCCAGCCAGAACTCGACTACCGAGCCCTGCACGAGTTTCTCTATTTCCGTTCGCCCCTGGGCGACCGCACGATGTTTCAGGGAATCGAATCGGTCAAGCCGGCCACGATTCTTCGTATTGACCGCACCGGGGAAACGCAGACGACGTACTGGGAACCATCGGTCGACCTCATCGATGTCGATGAGGCAGAAGCGGTCGAAGAAATTCGTCAGCGATTGGAGAGCGGCATCGCAAGTCAGTTGGTCGCTGATGTTCCCGTCGGTGTCTTCTTAAGCGGAGGCATCGACTCGTCGGCGATAGCTGCTTTCGCCGCACGCCACTCGAAGGAGCGTCTCAAGACCTACTCTGTGGGTTTCGATTTCAGCAACGGTACGAGCGAGCTACCCATAGCGAAGGCGTTCGCTTCTGAGCTCGGCACCGAGCACCATGAGCTCCACGTGAAGGGCGACGATTTGGCACCTGTCCTCGAGGAGCTCGTTCACGTTCACGATCACCCGTTTAGCGACCCTGCCAACATCCCCCTGTATCTGTTGTGCCGTGAACTTGGTGGTACGCCCAAAGTCATTCTGCAAGGCGATGGCGGCGATGAGATCTTCGCTGGCTACTACCGATACTCCTTGATGAACTCGCCCCTCGTTAGCAACCCGGTCGCCCCATCGCTGGCAAGTCCGCTTGCAAAACTCGTGCCCCGGTCGGGCCGGTTCCGTCGTGGCGGCCGAGTTCTGGAAGTGCTCGGAGAACGTCACCCCGGGCGCCGTCTCGCGATGTTTATGACTTCGGAAAGCCCGTCAAACCCACCAGTGCGGGTGCTGTCCAAACACGCTCGACGACTCGCCGAGCACTTCGACCCGTTCACCGAGTACGTGATCCAAGATGAACGCTTCTCGGAGCTTGACCCCGTTCAGCGAATGCTGTTTACCGACACGCAGATCCTTCTCCCCAACATCTACTTGGAGAAGGTTGACCGGCCCACCATGGCGACCTCGATGGAGGTGCGAGTACCGCTGCTGGACAACGAGATCGTGGACTACGCGATGTCGTTGCCGACCGAGCTGAAAATTCGCAAGGGCGAAAAGAAGTACCTGCTGCGCCAGGCGTTGCGGGGCACGGTGCCCGATTCGATTCTGGATGCTCCGAAGAAGGGGTTTTCGGTACCGGAGTCCCAGTGGCTGCAGACTTCCTTGAGTGGGTTCATGAAAGAGGTTCTTCTCGACCGGTCCGTCGCCGACGATGGCCTGCTCGACCGTACCGTCCTCGAACAGATGGTCACCCAACATGTGGCTGGGGAGACCAGCAACGGAGCGCTGTTGTGGAACACGCTCAATCTCGCTCTCTGGCTGGAGAAGTACAACCC
>CAZHUR010000179.1:0-5901 GCA_964535395.1 uncultured Acidimicrobiales bacterium | reverse complement strand
CCGTCTATGGGCTCAAGGCAATTCCGCTCGGCGCATACGTGCGAATCATCGGCATGAGCAGCCTTGAACAGGTCCACCCCGAAATCGAAGCACGAACCTACCGCCAGGCTGCGTGGCACAAGCGGGTCATCACCATCTTCGCTGGACCAGCAACCCACTTTGTGATCGCCGTTGCACTCATGGTCGTCTACCTGAACGGCCAAGGTGCCCTCAACCCTGACGAAGAAGCCTGGGCGATTGGTGACGTCATTCCTGGAACGGTCGCCGAAGATGCTGGTCTGCAGCCCCGAGACCAGATCATCGCGATCAACGGAAACGAGCTGACCGCTTGGGAAGACCTCGGCAACACGATCGAAGGGTTCGAGGGCGAACTGACCGACTTCACCATTCTTCGTGAAGGCGAGACCCTCGAGGTTGAGGTCCGCATCGGTGAGCGCCTGAGCCAACTCGGTGCCCAGGGCCTGAACGGGCTCTACTACGGCGACTACATCCGAACCTTTGAGGGCCAGCCGGTCGAGAACTACGAAGAGTTCGCAGCGTTGGCTTCAGAGCGTGTCGGTGAACAGGTCGCCGTTGGTATTCAGGTCGGTGAGAACATCGTCGAACAGCAAGTCGATGTGGAAGAGGTGGCCACCGATCTCGATGGTGCCGTCCTTGGTTTCCTCGGCGTAAGCCGCGGCCCACAGTTCGCCGCTCCGCTCCCTCTCGGTGAAGCGGTCATCCAGGCACCGGTCGAGTTGGGTACCTACATCTCCGACATTGCAACCCGAACCCCTCGCCTCATTTCGACCCGGGAAGGACTTCGTTCGACCTTTGGCCTCACCGCCTTTGACGAGCCCGAAGCACCAGCTCCTCAGTTCGACGAGAACGGTCTTCGTATCGAGTTCCGAACAGCGGATATAAACCTCGACGAGAACCGACCTGTTTCGCTGATTGGTTTGACCGCCCTCGCGTCGGCGATCGAAAACGGATGGTTCGTTCTCTTGTTGGTCATCGTGATCAACCTGTTCTTTGGAATGTTCAACCTCGTGCCGCTCTTGCCCTTTGACGGCGGGCATATCGCGCTCGCTACGTACGAAAAGATCAGATCGGTAATCGCCGGCAAGCGGTACTGGGCGGACCCAGAGAAACTGCTGCCGGTCACCTATGCCGTCTTCGGATTGTTGGTGATCGTGCAGATCATCGCGGTTACACGAGATATCTACGAACTGATCGTTCTGTAGAACTCGCGGCTAGGACGGTGTTTGTGCGCCGTGTGCGGGCGCTTGTCACCTAGCCTCTAGGTATGGACTTCGCTGGCTCGTTCCCCCGCAGATCTACCAAGCAGATCATGGTCGGCAACGTCCCCGTTGGTGGTGACGCTCCAATCTCGGTGCAGTCGATGACGATCACCAAGACCGCCGACCACGAGGCCACGCTGCAGCAGATCTACGCGCTTGCCGGAGCGGGAGCCGACATTGTTCGCTGTACGTGCAACAAGCCAGAAGCAGCCGAAGGCCTTGCACGCATCGTGCCACGGTCGCCAGTTCCGATCGTCGCAGACATCCACAACAACCACCGCATGGCGCTCGCAGCCCTAGATGCGGGCGTGCACTGTCTCCGACTCAATCCCGGCAACATCACCGACCCCACAAAGATCAAGCAGATCGCCGCGGAGGCAAAGGCTCGCGAGGTGCCGATCCGCATCGGTGTGAACGGAGGCTCGCTCGACTCATCGCTCTATGACGAAGAGAAGGGCGTTACCCCTGAAGCTATGGTCGAGTCGGCGTTGCGCGAGATCAGCTACTTCGACGACGTTGGTTTCGATCTGGTCAAAATTTCGGTGAAGGCGTCGAGCGTTCCTCTCATGATCGAGGCATACCGCCAACTCTCTAAGGCCACCGACTATCCACTACACCTCGGCGTAACCGAAGCTGGCCCTCCACCCGCTGGGACGATCAAGGCAACCGCTGGCATTGGTGCACTGTTATCGGAAGGCATTGGAGACACCATCCGCTATTCGCTCACTGCCGACCCCGTGCTGGAGGCAAAGGCCGGGCGAACCCTTCTCGAAGCGCTTGGCCTTCGCGAACGCAAGAACGTCGACCTCATTGCCTGCCCGAGCTGCGGCCGAGCTGAGATCGACGTGTACAAGGTTGCCGAAGATGCAATGAACGCATTTGAAGATCGAGAGATTCCGTTGCAGGTTGCGGTCATGGGCTGTGTTGTGAACGGGCCTGGCGAGGCACGCGACGCTGACCTGGGCATCGCGGCTGGAAATAAGCGTGGCCACCTGTTCGTAAAAGGGGTGAACGTGGCGGTCGTTCCAGAAGACGAGATGGTCGACACCCTCGTCGAGTGGGCGCTCTTCCTTCACGAAGAGGGCGTTGAAGCAACGATGGCTCGAGCCGAATCGACCCGCGACGCTGCGCGCAAGGCTGCCGAAGAAGACCGCGCTCGAAACCTCGACGAACGAGGCGAAGACGCAAATGCTGCAGAGACCGCCATCGACCTGATCCGCAAGCGCTAGACCGACCAGCGTGACTTCTGAGCACGAGTCCGAGGAGGTGTCGATACCTCTCAAGGTCGCCCAGGCCGGTCTACCCTCGATCTGCGCAATGACCGGAGAGCAGGCGGACGGGGCAATCCCGGTTCCGGTTGGACGTTCGCTGACGCGGTGGCGTTCGCCCGTCGTACGAATTCCGCTTTCCGAACCGGTCTTTGTTCGGTGGTCTCGTCGAGAGAATATCCACATCAAAGCAAGGGGCGTGGCATCGGTGTTGACCGCGGTCGGTGTGGTGATCGCCTTCCGCAACGGTGCGCTGGCAGCCGGCGTTTTGGCAGTTGCGATCGCGATCCATCTCATCGATCTATGGGCCGAACGCGGCGCTTCGCAATCGCGACCGGGCGTCCGTCGAGAAGGTGCAAATGTGGTTCTGAGCGGTGTTCATGACCGTTTCGCTACCGCGGTGAACGAATCGGTCGGCTAGTAACGACAGACCGAAGCGACCCCTCGGTGCAATTCGTGACCTAAATCGGCTAAGATCAGGTCGCACGCATGAAGGTCTCTTACGAGACCACACGACGCGAGCGTGGGCTTTTGGCCCACGCTTTTGTTATTTCTGCGAACAACACATCACCGATGCGTCGGCGAGACAACCCACTGAAAACAGGATTGAGGATTGAGGAGGGACGATGAGCAACAATGTGTCAGGTCAAATCGCGATAGTTCAGTCCCTGATCGAGCCAATCACCGACGACTTTGGCTGTGAACTTGTCGACATCGAATACAACAACGGCGTTCTAAAGGTCGTCATCGACGAACCGGGCGGGTTGAACAGCCAGACGCTGGTCGATGTCACCAAGGCCGTATCTCGAATGATCGATGCTGAAGATCCAATCCATGGCCGCTTCACCCTCGAGATCAGCAGCCCCGGAGTCGAGCGGCCGCTAAAGAAGCCTCTGCACTTTGAACGTTCCATTGGCGAAACGGTCTTGATCAAGACCGAACCGGGCGTGCTCATCGCAGGTGAGCGGCGAGCAGAGGGAACTTTGATCGCGAGCGATGAGAGCACGATCACCGTCGAGGTCGATGGCGAGGAGCATGTGCTCACCTACGGACAAATCCGCACCGCTAGAACCGTCTTCAATTGGGGTCCGACCCCAAAGAAGGGCGGACCAAAAGACAAGCAGCGCTCGCAGGAACCAACTCCTGAGTCCGCTGAGAATTCGCCCAACGTAAACGTTGAGCACGAGAAAGGCCAGCTTGCATGAATAACGAAATGCTTGAAGCTCTACAAGCCCTGGCGAGGGAAAAGGGAATTTCGGTCGACGCACTATTTGCTGCGCTCGCTGACGCTCTTGAATCGGCTTACAAGCGCATGCCAGATGCGTACGAGTACTCCTGGGTCACGATCGATCCTGAGACCATGGACATCCGCGTCATGGCCCAAGAACTCGATGATGAGGGAGAGGTTGCGAGCGAAGAGTTCGATGTCACTCCCGAGAACTTTGGCCGTATCGCGGCCCAAACCGCTCGCCAGGTCATGACCCAGCGCATCCGCGAGGCTGAACGCGAGCTGAAGTACGAAGAATACGCGGGCCGCGAAGGCGACATTGTCACCGGCATGATTCAGCAGACCGATGCCCGCTACACCCTCCTCGACCTCGGTCGGGTTGAGGCACTCTTGCCCCAGTCCGAACAGGTCATGTTTGAACGCCCGGAGCCAAACGCCCGGCTCAAGGCGTACATCGTTGAGGTTCGAAAGACCGCAAAGGGTCCACAGATCGTCGTCAGCCGAACCCACCCCGGGCTCGTGCGTCGCCTGTTCGAACTCGAAGTGCCAGAAATTGCAGACGGCATCGTCGAGATCCGGGCATGTGCCCGTGAACCGGGACACCGGACCAAGATCGCCGTCTACTCGAACGACTCCAATGTCGATCCGGTCGGCGCGTGCGTCGGCGCTCGTGGTGCACGTGTTCGCCAAGTCGTCACCGAGTTGCGCGGCGAAAAGATCGACATCGTTCCGTTTTCGGAGGACCTTCCCGACTTTGTCATGAAGGCCTTGTCGCCAGCGAAGGTCAAAGAGGTTCGCATTATCGAAGAGACCGGTACGGCCGAAGTGATCGTGCCCGATCATCAGCTGTCGCTAGCGATTGGCAAGGAAGGGCAAAACGCTCGTCTCGCTGCTCGTTTGACCGGTTGGCGCGTGGACATCAAGAGTGAGAGTCAACTCGCTCAAGAAGAGGCCTACGGCGATGTCGAGTGGGCTGAAGGGGAGTGGGTCGTCGACCCGGAGACCGGTGAGCAAGTCTGGAAGCCAGCTGATGGAGGGGACGCCATGTCAGCTGAGGACTGGACCGAAGCGGTCGACAACGAAGAGGACGCTCCCACAGAGAAGAGTGCAGACGAAGACCAAGCAGCTACGGAGGGTGAAGAAGCACCCACCGCAGATGCGACTTCTGAAGAGGAATAGGAATAGGCTGTAGAGCTGGATCACTAACGTGATCGAAATAAAGGACTGAGAACAACCCATTGGCAGCAAAGATCCGCGTATACGAACTCGCACGAGAGCTCGGTCTCAGCAACGCTGAGACCCTCGAGCTCTGTGACGCGCTCGGAATTGGCGCGAAAAGTCATTCGTCGAGCATCGTCGATGCGCAGGCTGACCGCGTCCGCCGTAAGGCCGATCGCGAGGGGTTGATTCGAGAGGTCCCAGAAGAAGAAGAGGAAGAGGAAGTCGTCGAGGCGCCCAAGCCTTCGAAGGCCGTTTCGACCAAGAAGCCTCCACCGAAGAAGGCTGCTGCGAAGAAGGCTGCCGAGGTCGAGGAGAAGCCAGCGGAGTCGCCAGCTCCCGAGCCGGCTCCAGAACCAGCGCCTGAGCCCGAACCAGTCCCAGAGGTAGTCGCTGAGGCCGAAGAACCACCTTCCGTTCCAGAAGCTTCTGAGGCCCCGACAGGCGACGTTGGCGAGGAACCTTCCGCAGAAATGCCAAAGGGCATTGTTTCGTCTAAGGATTCGCGCAAGCCGGTAGTTGAGGGCACGATCGCTCCTCCTCCAACCGCAACACCGAAGCCGTCGCCGAAGCCGTCCGACGATCCAAGCGCTAAGGACGGCGGTCAGCCACCGATCGGCGCGGACCCTAAGAAGTCGGCACCGACGCCTCCTCCCGGACAGCGTCCGCCGATGTCGCACTCCGGTAAGCCAATTCCACCACCGCCAGGCCCACCGCGCTCACAGTCCGGTAAGCCAATTCCGCCTCCTCCAGGTCAACGTCCAGGCCCTGGTGGCGCTCGCCCTGGTGGCGGGGGTCGTACCGGTGGATACAGCGGTGCACCATCGCGCCCCGGTGGCGGCGGTGGAGGTGCACGTCCAGGCGGTGGAGGCCCAGGTGGCGCAGGTCCAGGTGGCGCAGGCCCAGG
>CAZHUR010000178.1:0-5919 GCA_964535395.1 uncultured Acidimicrobiales bacterium | reverse complement strand
CTCGCCTGACCCGAGACCAGTTCACCGCCGGTGACAAGAGGTTTGCCATCCAAGAGACCTCACCAGGGTCGGGCACATACTTCGTCACCGCACTCGACAACCGGATCGGTGGCGGCAACGACCGCTTGTTCCTCACCAGCAACGACGCCGGGTTCACTCAACCAAACACGACCGGTGCCAACGTGACATTCACCATCACCCCAGTCGGCTAGTCCGCAGCACAAAATTCCTGCAGCTGTGCACCAACTCGTGGTGAGCGCGCGAAGTTAGATGTACAGGCCCCACAGGTCGAGGTCGTGCTCGATCGCCCTTTCGAGAATTGGGATAAGCGTGCGAGTGAGCTCAGTCTGGTCTTCAGCTACGGGTAACCCTCGAGTGGTTGCTCGGTTGTAGGCGAATTTGATCTCTTCGTTACGAACCCAACCGATCATCGGATGATCGTCGGTGTGTAGCTCAAGCAACGGCCGGTTGATCAGATTGACCACGAAGTCTCGCCCGAACAGGGCCGCAAGCTCTTCGGTGATTTCGCCGCGGAAGGTTGGGCCGCCCGACGATGAGTGTTGAATCGAACCCCACCACCACGACGACGCCTGAATCACCTCGACAACGTAAGCGGACACGTCAGGACGAAGGAGAGCTGGCTCTCCGGCCCGAATGGCGTTCGCGACAAGCCCAGCGCTACCGGCGTCCTCGATCTCATCGGGCACGACACCATCGCTCAACAACGTCTCTACTTGGGCAATGTTGCCAGCTCGGAACTCCAATACGTAACCCACTTTTAATCGGCTTCCGTGAAGAGATATGAGCTCGGTGGCACTGTCAGACCTCGTTGTGCCGCTATTCGAGCGAGCATGGTCAGTTCAGCATCGATGAGTGCCATTGGAGACGAATGACTGTCCTTGGTCGGGGCGTGCGCTAATGCGTGGTTGTCGACCTGGGCCTGGCTTGCGACATCGAGTTGTTCTTGATCTCGGGTCAAAATGGCATCGAACATGTCGAGCACGGGCCCGACTCTCGAAGGTGGGTGCTCTGGAAGGCTGAGCGCCGTGCGCGCGGATTGTATGGCTGCTTGGGCACCGGGTTCATCCCCCACGATCATCGCCACGTAGGCGTCGAGTAAGTGATGACTGACTGGTTCACCAGTTCGCTGTCCTCGGTTCTTGTGTGGCTTTCCCTGCAAGGCTTGGGCGTACTCAACGAGCAGGGCATCGTCGCTCAGGACCGAACTTCCGAGGAATGTAGACAAGTCGCTGTTTTCCCAGATCTCTTCCTGACTGAAGCTAGCCAACACAGTCCTATGGATTCGATCGAGCCCCTCCAGCCCTCGGACTATGACCGCCTCATCCTCCAATGCCCACCCGCAGGACAAGCCGGTCCAGAAGGCATCGACTGCGAGACCAAGCAAGTAGTCGGCATCCGCACCGGACTCAATCTGGCGCAAAATGTTACCCGACCTCCGTGAAACAAAACGATCTCTCGTTCGTTCAACCAACGGCCAATGGACCTTATGAGAAAACTCGCGCATAGATGCTCCTGACTCCTAGTTGCCGGCAGTTCGAAAAACGTTCTCAACTACCGTCGTGGGCGAATTCCCAACTTGATGTCCGCTTGTCCTCACACCCGAGTACCGAACCGACCTAGTGTCGTATGCATCTTCCACCAAGGCTCCGATTCCATTTCGTCCGTCGTTAATGCCCGAGTTCTGCATGTCAAAAGAGACGTCGAGAGGGTATTCGGGGTCTGTTTGGGAGATTCTGCCATCCGGTCCACCCCGACCGGTCGAGGAGACGCGGTCACCGAACGTTGAGGCACCACCCTTGGCCTCGATGATGTGCAGAGTCTGTCCGTCGAAGTAAACGATGTTCGTCACGTTGCGTCCATTGAACGCTACTGCGTCATCCCACGCGACCCCGTCATCGAAACGGTCTATCAAGTCGGCAACGTCGGCGTCAGAGGTCGGACGCAAGATCCCGACGTCTCGACCCGTGATGTCTTGGAGGTGGTCCACGGCTCCGAGTTCACCTATCTCCTCACTCAGTCTTGTCCGGGTGGTCTGCCGAGTTGCATCAGCGGTATCGGTCGCGTTGCGATATTGGTCGGAAAGGTCGTCAATCCGGGGACGGTTAGTGCCGTGAGGCACAGAGGAGCCTGCCACAATCTCCGCCGAACCCCCGGAGGACCGAGCTGGCGTCGCACCGTCGCCGAGGCCCTCGTCTCCGTCGCGAGCTCTTTGCGGGGTGTCGCCGCGGGGCGGTTCGCCGCCGCTCGAGCCATCGGCCCGCGGCGTTCCGGTCTCGGGTGCGTCAGGGACACCTACGTCGTCGCCAACACGCGTTGGCGCTCCGTCTGCGCTGATGTTGTGCGTGCGCGTCGTGCCGTCAGCGTAACGAAACGTTGAAGTGCCATCTAGGTTGCGAGTGATCGTGCTGCCGTCGGCGGCACGGGCAACACTCCCGGCGGCGCCCGCCGCGTCGGCCCCTACGCCTACCAAGCGAAGAAGATCGGCGCCCGGGATGAGGCCGATCAACCCGACGGCGCGTTCCCAGTCGGCTAGTTCTTCACCGGTCAGAAGGTCGCGCCCAGTTGCCGCTTCAACAAGGCCCTTTGCATCACCAACCACCGGGATGAAATCGATGACAAGAGAAAGACCAGCGAGCAGCGTCAGACCAAAGGCCGCTTCTGAGGCTGCGCCGGACTGATTGAAACAGTCGGTGAACACCGAACAGTTGTCAGCTCCCACAGGACTGCTATGCCAGAAAACAAGGAAGAACACCGTGAGCCAACTCACCGACAGCACAAACCGCAGCCGACGCCACGATCGCCAACGCGCTCGTATCATCACACCGGCTCCGCGACGGGCCCAGCAACGGGCTCGGAGGGTCGCCGTGGTTCACCAGGAAAGACCACCAAGCTGATGACAACACCAATGGCCACAATCACCGACATTCGCCCATAAGAACCAATGAAGCCCTCGCTCAAAACTGACCGACCAACCGTTGCCAGAAGCCACAGGGCGGCGATGCGGGCGACCACCGGGATGGCTCGGGCGCGCAGCTTCCACGCTTCAAGGGGTTGCACGACGATGAGGCCGGAGCGCAGGAGGCGTACGACGAGGAACGTGGTGAACACGCCAAACCAAATGAGCCTCGTTTCAAGAATCCCGGACAGAACCAGCGACGCGGTGAATGAGCTCGCCAGGTCGCCTGCGAAGCGGCGCCCCTTCGTTGGTATGTTCGGCGAGGAAAGTGAGTGTTTTCGGGCCACTTCGAGATGGGCACGAGCTTCCAACAGGTCGAGACGACGCTTGACCGCAGGCCAGTAGATCGAGATACCGAGCACCGCTTGTCGAAGCACGGTAGCCAGTACGCCTGCGGCGACGAGCATGGAGTCCTCGACCTGGAAATTTTGGATTGCTTCGACCGTCGGATTCGGCCCTCGCCACACGAAGCGCGGCCGAATCAAGGTTGGTGCCAGCGCTGCCCAAGTTCGTAGCCCAATCCAAGACACAACAATGACGACTGGCGTGACGAGAAGCCAGGCAACGTTGGACGGGATCCGGCGCCATCGACCGATACCGAGGCCAATGGTTTTACCGAGTCTGGGGATAAATATTACCGCTACTCCAAGTAGCAGGTAGGTGATGATGAAGGGCACACGAATACGAATGACCTCCTCGACTACTGATCCTTGGGCGCCAGTCCATTGGCGATTTCCCAGGAAAAAGTCTCCGAACGCGAGTCCAAGCAGCCCGATCAGGCCCAGTTGGGTAGAGAACGCTCCCAGCCCGATGAGCGCAACCAGGATGAACAGTGACTCGGAGTACACCACGTCGTAGCCGACTGTTTGCGCACCGATGAAGAACGAGGCCACAGCGACCGCGAACGGCGCTGCAATCGCAAGCGGTGGGAACAACGCGAGACCATGCCAATCGCCCACCACGCCCCGCATAGATTGATAGCGACGCTGAATCCGTAGCGGACCGGAGACCCAAAAGGCCTCTGCACCTCGTGTGAAGGGGTCGGTCATGTGGCCGCCGGTTGGCTTCCGTCGAACGATGCGCCCAACAGCTTGGCGGTCAAGCCCAGGGTTGCTCCGTATGCGAAGTGGCCGACCATCGACACTTGGGTGAGTTCTGCGATCGAATTGGGATCGAGCCAACCCGGGTAGAGCGCCAACATGAACGCTTCGAGTCCAAGTGCGAAGAGGATGCCCCACCACCAGGATCGATGTCCAAACCAGATCACGAACGCCACGCCGAACGAAACACCATTGACAAGGTGGTACGCGATTCCTGCGATCTCGACTGCAAGACCCGACCGGTCGGCACCGATGAGTGCCCGCCCAAAGAGCGGGAACGCCTCGAAGGGTGAGAGTTCTAACCCGCCGGCCTGGACGAGAATCCACCGCGCTCCGTCGTAGGCGGCGGTTCCTACCAATCCAACGATCACGCCCTTGCCGAGGAGCCTGCGAAGGCGAACGCGATTCGCTGGGCTCGATGCCGTTACGACGGCGACACCGAGCAAGGCGACAAGGCCCACCAGTGCGAGAGCGAGGAGAAGCGGCGAGCCTGTGAGGATGTGTATCACCAACGCAAATCCTGAAGTACAAAAGGCCAGACCAGCGACCGCCCTCTGTACCGGAGTTACCTCCTCAATTGACCGTGTCGTGGTGGTTTGGTTGTCGAGTAAAGGATTCATGGGAACCTCAAAGGGATAGCGACAACGGTTGACACTTCGTCAACAACGTCATCAACGGTGAAAGTGATCTCGATTTCGAGCTCGTAGGTAGCTGACTCGAGCGTTTCGGGCACATCAAACCACGGGTCGCCGATACTTCGACGATCTGGTGATCGCCCATCGACAAAGCGTTCGCCGGTGTCGTCATCAACGAGAGTTGAGGTGAAGATGACGTCTTCGACAATTGCCTCGCAGCAGGGGCGGTCGGTAGTGAGGTTGCCGAATGCGATTACCAGCCGAGCTCGGCCTGCCGGCAGCCATTCGCGCTCGTCATCAAGGGCGTTCCAACTCGAAGACTCAAGGCTGCCAGAGACGACGACGCCTTCACCTACCGGCAGCTCGATTCGAGCCGTGACCGGTTCATTGATTTCGTTGAAGTCGCGATAGAGCGCGAGCGGGAATCCCGGCGCCAGTGCTCCGTCGTCGAGGGAGATCGTTTGCGGACGGCCCTGGTTCTCGACGAGCAGTTCCACCGAACCAGTGCCCTCAGGAACGACCACCACCAGCGTTTGAGGCTCTTCAGAAGTTCGCCATCGCGGAAGCTCACGCTCTTGTCCGTCTACGAGCAATACGCCACGGACCGTTCCGCTCCTCGGTCCCGGCGCAAGTCGAGCCAGCGCAAGCTCGTGTCCCGCCGGCGCGACAATCGCTTCAGCGCCTTCACCGAGCTGACCGACTCGGGCAAACCCGTCAAAGTCCGCGACGAAGTCTAAGGTAACCAAGCGACCCGATCCGGTGAGCGTGGGCTCTTCGGCTCCGAACTCTAATACCGCCGCAAAACCAGGTTCTCGCGGCGGACGATCGAGGGCACTCGCGGACGCAGGTTCAGTGCCATCTGGACGCACAAGGCTTTGGCCTTCTCGAAGAGAACTTGCACGATCACGAACAGTGATTGAATCGGCGTCGAGCACCGCCGTTCAAAGCACAGCTCCAACATCCCAACGAAATCCCACAGGTATCCAGATCTCATCGGCATTGGATGTTTGCGTGCGAGCCGGACCACAAAATGCCGACTCGGTGTATCCCACCAAGCCTCCCGGCGTCAGGTCGGGACCTTGCACAAAGAAGCACGCAGCCTCCTCGGAAACGACCGTCAAAGCCGGGTCAAAGCTGTTGGCGGCGCGGAAGAACTCTGTCTCAATTACGTTCAACGCAGATTCGAGATCACCCAAGGTTGATCCCC
>CAZHUR010000177.1:4624-5921 GCA_964535395.1 uncultured Acidimicrobiales bacterium | reverse complement strand
CCTGTTGGACTGCGACGATGTCGTTGGCGATCGACTGAACCGTGTCGCCATCAATGCCGTGAGCTTCATTTCCAGCGAATGCTTCGCCAGACACCTTGAGAAGGATCCGACCCCACTTTGGGGTCTCCTTCGACGAGGTCGAGGGCTTTGACATGTGTGCTCCTTCTATGGCTGCTTATCCGCCGAGATAGGCCTGAGTAAACGAGGCGATAGATCCACCATCAAGCGAGTCCTTCACGGAGGTCTTGTCTCCGTTGAGTCCCTGCTCGAGCAATACCTGATCGCTGAACCAGGCTCCCATCTTTCCGGTGACGATCTTTTCGATCATCTCTTCGGGCTTGCCCTCGGCTCGGGTGAGATCGGTGAGAGTCTCGCGCTCTTTATCGGCTACCGCAGGATCGATTTCTTCACGGCTGAGGCCGAGTGGCTTTGCGAATGCAATATGTAGCGCTACTTCGTGCAGCTTGCCCGCTTCTACCCCACTACCCTCGACGATCACGCCATTGACGCCGCGCCCATCTTGTTTGTGCAGGTAGGTGTCGAGAAGGTTTCCCTCAGCGGCCTCGACGCGAGCGACCGTGCCGAGTTCGATGTTTTCCTTCTTGGTGATCTGAAGCTCTTCGATGGCTGCGGTGTGGTTCGCAACAGCGTCTGGGCCACTTGCCAGCACATCGGTAGCGATTGCGTCGAGTACCGCAATGAAGTCTTCGGACTTCGCAGCGAAATCGGTCTCACTCTTGAGGTGAACGATCGCCGCGGCGCCGGTGCCTTCGACGAGTGCGACCGCGCCCTCGGCGTTGTCGCGGTCCGTGCGGGTGGCAGCCTTGGCAAGGCCCTTTTCGCGGAGGATCTTGCGAGCCTCCTCGGCGTCACCATTTGCTTCGGTGAGCGCCTTTTTTGCATCCATCATTCCGGCGCCAGTTGCATCGCGCAGCGCCTTGATGTCTTGAACAGTGAAGTCAGCCATTGTTTCTCCTTGCCTCGGCATCGGCCGCGGCGGGTCTGATCTGAGATAAGAATTTGGGTTGGTGAGTAGTTACTTGCCAGCTTCGGTGTAACCGGCGGCACTTGCGGCATCGGTGGTACTGAACCACACTTCAGCTTCGGTCTGTTCGTACCAGCGTCCGTCCGGCTGATGGAACTTCATCGAGTCGGAGTTGCCCTTGATGGGGAACCCCTCTGGCATCGAGCCATCCTCGAGGGGAGCGTGTGCTCCGTCTGGCACCTCAACAGCTGCGGGAGCAGCGGCTTGCTCAGCGGGTGCTTGCTCAGCAGGTGCTGCTTCAGCGGCTTGTTC
>CAZHUR010000177.1:0-4524 GCA_964535395.1 uncultured Acidimicrobiales bacterium | reverse complement strand
TCTTCTGCCGCTTCCTTTTCTGCAGCGATGCGAGCTTCACGCTCGGCTGCGGCCGCGGTCGCGGCTGCACGAGCGTCGGCTTGAGCCTGGTCGTGAGCAGCTTGTTCTTCAGCGGTGCGTTCTGCGGGGGCGGCTGGTGCTGCATCAGCAGCCTCGGCTGGGACGCCTGCCATCTCTGCCTTCTTGGCCCGGATGAACTTCCCTTCGAGCACCGCGTCGGAAATCACACGGCTCATCAGTTCGCCACTGCGGATTGCGTCGTCGTTTCCAGGGATCACGTAGTCGACGAGATCAGGGTCGCAGTTCGTATCGACAACCGCCACGAGGGGAAGCTTCAACTTGTTTGCTTCGGTCACCGCGGTCGCTTCGAGCTTCGTGTCGAGAACGAACACCGCGTCGGGTGCCTTGGTGAGGCCGCGAATGCCGCCCAGGTTGCGCTCGAGCTTGGTGAGTTCGCGCTGGATCATGAGGGCTTCCTTCTTCGGCATTGCCTCAAATTCGCCCGAGTCGCGCATGCGCTCGTATTCCTTCATCTTGTCGACGCGCTTTTGAATTGTCTGGAAGTTGGTGAGCATGCCACCGAGCCAACGCTGGTTGACATAGGGCATGCCGGATCGCTCGGCGTATTCGCGAATCGAGTCCTGGGCCTGGCGCTTGGTACCAACGAACAGAATCGTGCCACCGTTTGCGGTGAGATCGCGCACATAGGTGTATGCGTCCTCGATGCGCTCGAGGGTCTGCTTCAGATCGATGATGTAGATGCCGTTGCGTTCGCCGTGAATGAACCGCTTCATCTTTGGGTTCCAGCGGCGGGTCTGATGCCCGAAGTGCACGCCCGCGTCTAGCAACTGCTTCATTGTGATCACAGCCATTGTGAGACCTTCCCTGCGGTTTTAGTGGAGATGCATTCAGGCGCATGTGCGACCGCAGAAGAATGCATCGGATTCTCTAGCCGATCGTGTGGCCACGATCGCCGGGCAGACTTTGCCCAACACAACGCTAGCGGCAAAAGGCGCCAGGTCTACCCGCGCGACAGGGAAATCTCGATCGACGTCAGGGCCCGGGAACGAGTCGCACAGCCACCCGGAAGTCCACCCGGAAGTCAGTGAAGAGAAGCTCCGGGTCGAAGTACTCGCCGTGGCGCCGAGCACTGAAGTGGATGGCGACGCCGGCTATGGCGATGAGCTCGCCTTTTCCTATGTTCGCGCCGGTTTGTACGAGCGTTTCGTCTACGAAACCAACGGTAGTCACCAAGCCATCCCCATGATCGACGCTTACGAACACATTGCCTCCAACTTGGCCTGCAAAGCTCACGACTCCCGCGGCGCTGGCGTGGACGGGTTGACCGGGGGCGGTGTTGTACTCCAGGCCACGGTTGCCAGGCCCAAACCGATGCTCTGGCGCACGGAATGGATCGACTATTGGAGCCTCGACCGGAGGAGAATGAGACCCGTTGGTCTCTCCCACTTCGACTTGGATGGTGGGGGCCTGCTGAGCGAACAGCGGTGCTGTCGAAGAAGACCCGACGAGAAACGCGAGAACGAGTGCTCCCGCTCGAAGTTTCGGTGTTCCCACTGCAAGGAACTTTCGTGCTGGTTCGGAGGGGGAAGAAGCAGCTACAGATCTATCAGCTCAAAGATGACAACGCCCAGACCTAGGCGGGTGTGTATTCGCTGGAAGCAAGGCGCGAGCGGAGGCGCAACACCGACTTGGTGTGGATCTGACACACGCGACTCTCGGTTACACCGAGCACGTTGCCGATGTCAGCGAGAGTCAAACCTTCGTAGTAGTACAACGTGAGGACGATCTTTTCGCGCTCGGTCATCGAGTTGATCGACTCGGCGAGCAACTGGCGCATCTCTTCGATTTCGAACGAGCCAACAGGCCCCGCTCCACGATCGGGAATGGTGTCACCGAGCGTCATCGAGTCACCGCGTTCACCACCCGAAAGCATCTCGTCGAGCGCTACAACGCCAACGAAGGAGATCTTGGTCAACATCGTCTCGAGTTCGTCGGAGGTGATATCGAGTGCCTTTGCGAGTTCTTCATCGGTAGGAGCACGACCGAGCTTTGCTTCAAGCTTTGTGTTGGCTTGCTCGATGCGCTTTGCCTTGGTGCGAACCGAACGAGGAACCCAGTCCATCGAGCGCAGCTCGTCGAGCATTGCACCCTTGATTCGAGAAATTGCGTAGGTCTCGAACTTATAGCCACGAACGGGATCGAACTTGTCGATTGCATCGATGAGCCCAAAGATGCCGTAGCTGACGAGGTCAGCTTGTTCGACGTTTTGAGGCAGGCCAGCGGCTACCCGGCTTCCGACGTACTTCACAAGTGGTGAGTAATGAACGATCAGTTGGTCTCTGAGCTCTCGAGTTGGGTTCTCGGTGTATCGAGCCCAAAGTGACTCCGCCCAAGCCTTTTCGTTGTCTTCCACTTGTGATTCCCTACGACCTTGCCACGTTATGCACGCGGGTGACTTGAACGATGTACTCGTTGCAGCCGCTCTTTACTGACATGGGTATAGATCTGCGTTGTCGACAAATCCGAGTGGCCCAATAACTCCTGCACTGTTCGTAGATCGGCACCGCCATCCAAAAGATGAGTCGCAAATGTGTGTCTAAGTGCGTGAGGATGCGTTGGTTTGGTAGATCGGCGGTCCAAGATTCGCCTGACGTCACGGGGGCCGAGCCTGTTTCCTCGTTGATTTTTGAACAATGCGCGTGGCTGGTCACTTCCGGTGCCCGCATCGATGTCTTCGCCACTTTCTGTGTTCAAAATATTTTGCAAATGGCCACTTAGGGTGGCTTTTGCTGGTCGGCTGAGGGGTACGATCCGCTCTTTTTCGCCCTTACCCCAGACCCGGACCACGCCGAGTTCGAGATCTGCACTGTCGGTGTTGAGTGAGCACACTTCACTCACTCGCAGTCCTGACCCATAGAGCAGTTCTAGGACCGCATCTTCTTGGACTCGGCGCGGTGAGTCATCCAATGCGGGGGCACGTGGTGAGGGATCGTCGCCGAGCAGTTCTGCGAGATCCTGGTCTCCGAGCAGATTCGGCAGGCGCGACGAGGCTGCGGGGCTTGAGATACCGACCGTCGGGTCGTCTTCGAGGTGACCAGCACGCCGAGCCCACTGAAAGAAGCGGCGAATCGAACTCATCTTGCGAGCTGTGGTGCGTCGCGCGTACCCGGATGTGTCGAGGTGGGCCAGGTACCGGCGGATGACCCGACGGTCGACCGAGGCAATGTGGCCACGATCGATCGACTCAGACCATTCGACGAACGCGTTCACGTCCCGTTTGTAAACGGCTGCGGTAGAGGGTTGGACTCCGGTTAGCGAATCGGAGAAGACCGAGATGAGTTCTCGCACGACGCGAGGGTAGTTGGCAGAGGAGCCGAAATGATGGAGCCGCGTGTGGTTAACGAACGGGCTATCTCGTTAAGGGGTCGCTACGGGCGACTGTGAAACTATGCGGCGGTGCTGACCGAGTCGGCCGGTGCTGGGGTTTCCGGGGTGCTGGTGGGGACCCTGCGGCGTGCAATGAAACCGCCGGCGACGATGATCAGGTTGACGATCACGAATGGAACACCGAGCACCTGAGCTCGTGGAGCGGTCCGACCAAACAGTGTTGTCGGAGCATTGAACCAGCCAGAAGCGCTGGCTTGAATCTGGCCGACGCCACCGTTGATGCTTTGAAGGAATGGCCAGACGCCGTCACCCAGCGGCCACTCACCGAGAACCTGAAGTTCCCAGATGCCGTACCCAATTGAGTATGGGCCAACAACGATGAGCAGGATTGCCGATATGAAGTTGATCTTGGGGAGGATCGACTGGAACTTTCCAACGAGGCCACGCTTACCAAAGGCCAAGAAGAGCGTGATCATGGTTGCCAGCAAGCCCATGCCCAAGCCGTAGGAGACAAGCGACCCGAAGCTTGCGCCAAACCCGGCGCCGCCAGGGCCAGACGCGATACTGGCCGAGTTAATTGCGGTGATGAAGAGACCGAGTGTGCACGTCAGCGATGCGGTTGCGTAGGACATTCCGAAAAGGAACATCGAGGCGAACGAGCCAGAAGATCCGCCCTTTTGAAGCTTTGGGATCTTCAGGTTGAGCTGGTAACCACGAAGCATTGCGACACCAAGAATGAGTAGGCCTATGCCGAGCGCGATGTTGAAGTACGGGAGACGGCTCGCGATTGCGGACTGCAGACCGCCCAGAACAAGGCCGAAGAAGCCGAACACCACGAGCATGCCAAGGGTCATTGCGAGGCCAACGCCCTGAGCACGGTTGAGCGAGATCCAGCGGCTTGGCGACTCATCTTCTTGGCCGAGGAAGAACCCGAGGTACGCAGGAAGAAGGCCAAAACCACACGGGTTGATTAGCGCCACCATGCCAATGCCAAAGGCGAATGCGTTGAAGAAGGTCATTACCGGGTCCTACTAGTGGTCTATTTGTGTCCGTTTCAAGAGACCCGTCAAAAACTGTCTTTATTCCGGGCTTTATCCACAGTGCACTGCGTTCAAT
>CAZHUR010000176.1:0-5922 GCA_964535395.1 uncultured Acidimicrobiales bacterium | reverse complement strand
GCTGCGCCTCGCAGTCTTGGCTGTAGCTCAGGGTCGCGGATAACGAACCTTTAGTTGGTCACATCGAGCACAGCGGGGTTGGTACGATGCTTCGCGCATGCAGATCTTCTATCTGAGTAACCGACCACAGTATTTACCCAAACCTGGGCATACGTGTCGTTGTTCATGCCATGGGTCTCAGAAGCGGTCGTCGTAGCACCACTCGACACCCACAGCGACTTCCCAGATGACCCACGCATCACACTCGTCGACGATGCGCAGATTACCGGCAAGTCGACAAACGAACTGCGAGCGATCAACCACACCGAGCGCAACGTCATCTTGCGTAGAGCCGCCGTGGACGCCGACCTCATAGCTGAGGCGTTCATCCTGTCCGACGACGACTATCGGCCAATGAAGCCAATCCCGGAGTCGTTCTTTCATGGTGATGACGGCGATGTTGGCTTCTACTTCCACGATCTGCCGTCCTGGCCCGGCGACTCGACGACCTTCGATCATGGACAACATGTGGCCAGCGAGGTGCTCGGCTACCTGGGCGCTCCTCGCCGAGCCTACGGATCTCATATGCCCCAGCTGATGAGGCGAGACATCTGGCAGGAGGCCTACGGCCACTTCGACGAGCTTCGATCCGACAACTGGGTCTGTGAGTGGAGTCTCTATTTCAACGTGGGTCTGTGGCTGTACCCGGAGCGGTTCGCCGAACCTCAGCCTTACGAGACAATGTGCTGGCCGCCCCGACTGCATGAATTCGCAATGTGGGTTCGCCCGCCGGGCTATTCGTTCGAGAACTTCTATCCAGAGTTCTATGAGGACGGAAACCTCTTCTCGGGAATCGACCCCGACCTTGATGGCGATCAGGTAGGCAAGCGCAGCGTCGAGAAGCTTCTCCGCTGGTCCGAGCTCGGTCGACGAGCGGAACGACTCGATTTCGACCCCGATGTGTTCGATCCGTGGACCAAGCAAAATCCAGGTCGAGCACTGTTGTTTAAGGCACTGCGCCAGGTTCGTTGGGCACAGGGCCATCTATCGATTGGCGACCGTCAGCGCCTCGCTCAGCTGGCAGCCCCACCCGACCAGCGATGAAGCCAAACGCCATATGAAGGTCGCGTTTTCGCTCACACAGTTTGCCCATTCTGTGCCGGGCGGAACGGGTGTGTCGGCCGAGCAACTTCGCGCCGCGCTCGTGTCGGGCCCAGACCCTACCGAGGTCGTGTCGGTGGGCGCTCTTGGCAAGGGGCGCGGTCCGGGTTGGGATCTACCCGATCCGTCGGTGCGCTTCAAAATCCCGTATCCGGCTCTCTACGACCTATGGAATCGTACCGGTCGCGGTGCACTCGACGGGCTTGTGCCCGATGCCGACGTGGCCCATCTCACGCTGGCGTTCTGCCCGAAGAAAGATCGCATACCCCAAGTCGTGACGATCCACGACGTGTTTCCAATCACCCACCCCGAGGTGTTCACGCGCCGAGGTGCAAAGGTCATGCTCGCTGGTCTCGATCGTGTGCTCGAGCGCGCCGACCTCATCGCCACCGTGTCTGAGGCGAGTGCAGAAGCCCTTCGCGGGCAGGGCGTCGAACCTGATCGTCTTCGGGTCGTCCCCTGGGGGGCGACGGCAGAGACCTTCTCCGCTGAAGAGCTCGACGAACTTCGCCAACGCATCAACCTTCCTGAACGCTTCGTCGTATTCGCCGGGACGGTCGAACCGCGCAAGAACCTCGAGGTTCTTCTCGCTGCAATGGAGAGCGTTGAGAGTTCTGTTGAACTCGTCCTCGTCGGCCCAGCCGGCTGGGGCGAAATCAATGAACGGATCTCCTCCGCCCACTCTGAGCGTGTTCACGTGCTCGGCTGGCAGTCGCGGCGCGACCTGCTCGGGTTGATGTCGGCAGCATCGGCGGTGTGCATGCCGAGTTTGGCTGAAGGTTTTGGACTGCCCGCTCTCGAGGCAATGGCGCAGGGAACGCCGGTTATCCATAGCGAATCTCCCGCTCTTCGAGAGGTTGTTGGCGACACCGGCCTCGAGGTCCACTCCAGCGATCCACGCGGCTGGGCAACCGCTATGACGTCGTTCGTCAACGACCCAGCGATGTCCGCGCAGTTGGGAAGTAACGCACTTGGCAGGGCGGCCGAGTTCACCTGGGAGCGTTCGGCGACGATGATGCGCTCGGTCTATCAGGAGCTGGTGTGAACGCCCCCCACGTTCCCTCGGTCGTGCTCGCCGCAGGCACCGCCACCGGTGCAGGTACGACCGTCGCCCTGGTCGAAGCGTGCCGCACGCTCGCGCGACAACTGTCGGATGGACACATCTCTGCAGCTGAGGTCCGCCTTCCGGTCGAAGCCACCGAAGCTCGGGCAGCAGCGGTTGGATGCACGGTCGTGACCCAGAACCGCTGGGAGGCAATCGCTGCCGAACTCATCGACCGAAGTAACGCAGATGTGTACATCGGGTTTGCCGATCGTCTCCCCATCAATCGCCGCACCGATGCCACCCGAGTGATGGTGATTCAGAACCCTCATCTGTACGAACCCTCCGATGCTCCGTCGCTTGGTGAGGTCGGTCGCAAGGTGCGCACGTGGTGGGCTTCGCAGTCCGCCACCTCGGCCGATCTGATCGTCTGTGCGACAAATGCAAGCCGCGATGCGGTTCGAGACGCCGTTGGAGGGCTATCGCAAACGCGGATGGATGTGCGACCGATTCGCCCAGCGACCCCTCCACCCCGAGAGAGCCAGTCAGCAACGATTGGGCGCTTTGCGCTCCTGGGGGATCTGTACTCATATAAACGCTTTGACGTCGCCCTCGACGGAATCACCGAGTGGGCCGCCAACCGCTCCGGCTCGGGAGCGGTCGAGGTCGTGCACTGCGGTCGACCCCGCGATGAGAAGGCGGCCGACGATTTCGCTGCGGCGATTGCGCGGGCTGAGAGCGTTGGGGTCGAGGTGATCCAACGCGGAGCGGTCGACCATGGCGCTGCTATGGACGAGCTGTTAGCCGCCGACGTTTTGGTCTCAGCCTCAGAGGTTGAGACACAGGGGTTGACCATCCTCGAAGCAATGGCGGTTGGAGTGCCCGTGATCGCGCGCTCGATCGGGCCTGTCGAAGACCTTGCTGGAGATGCCGTTGCGTCGTTCTCCGTCGACGGTGGTGCCTCTGAGATCGCCGCTGCCATTGAACTGATCGAGGACCAAACCGTTCGTACCCAACTGGTCGAGAAGGGCCTGAAGAGAGCCGACAGCGAGGCCGGATGGAATCTTCTGCCTTGACCCAACCTCGCCCCTTGGGCCTCTAGGCTGTGCCAGCGTGAAGATCCAGGTCCTGTGCCCCCATTTTGAGCCCGACAGCGCTCCGACCGGCGAGTTTATGAGCGCTATCGTCAACAACCTTGGCGACATGGGCCATGAACTGCACGTCGTGACCGCTCTTCCCTGGTACCGCCACCACGCGATCGAACCAGGTTGGGAGGGTTCCATGACCCAGATCGAGGAACGATCCTGGGGTCAGATCACGCGGGTCAATCCATTCCCGACTGACAAGACAAATATCGCTGCCCGAGCCGCCGCGTTCGGTGCGTTCACCGGGATCGGCCTCATCACCGCGGTCACGGCTCGCTTCCGCCCCGACGTCGTCTTTGCGATGTCGCCGCCACTCTCTCTCGGCATTGCTGGATGGTTGGCAGCGAAGCGTCGCGGAGTGCCGTTTGTATTCAATATCCAAGACGTCTTTCCCGACGTCGCCATCGAGACCGGCACGATCTCTAGCCCTCGGGTGATCGCCGCTGCAAAGAAGCTTGAGAAGTTGGTCTACGACAAGGCCGACGTGGTGACGGTGTTGAGTGAAGAAATGCAGCGCAACGTCGAGAAGAAGACCAATTCGCGCACCGAGATCATCCCGAACTTTGTCGACATCTCCACATTCGAACCACAGCCCAAAGAGAACTCCTACCGCGACGAGTTCGGCCTCACTGGAAAGCGTGTCGTGATGTACTGCGGCAATGTTGGGTTCAGTCAGTCGATCGAGTTGCTCGCTGACGCTGCTCGAGAGTTGGCCGACATCGAGGACCTCATGTTCGTTGTGAATGGCGGAGGGTCGGCGATTGCCGAAGTGCATCGTCGGGCCGAAGGGCTCGAGAACTTCAAGGTGATCCCATACCAGCCGGTCGAGCGGGTGCCCGAGGTTCTGGCATCAGCGGACCTTCACGTCATCCCACTCCGCAAAGGGCTCGCGTGGTCGAGTGTGCCATCGAAGCTCTACAAGATTCTCGCGGTCGAACGTCCGGTCATTGCCAGCGTGGACGAGGGCACTGAGGTCGGGCGCGTCGTGGTCGACGCAGGCGCTGGTCATTCGGTGCCGCCCGATGATCCTGCGCCGCTCGTGGCATCGCTGCGAGAGATCCTCACCAATCCAGCCGCAATGGCCGAGATGGGAACCAAGGGTCGAAGTTGGGTAGAGGAGTGGACAACGCCACGCAAGGCGGCAGAAAGCTATGAAGCGGTCTTTGAGGACCTCGTCGACCAGATGTGAACACGTCTCACAAATGTGAAGATTTTCCAAAGGTTCGCCGGTGGTGCCAGTTGATTAGCCAGAAGTGACGCTAACGTTATTTTGTGGCTAGATCTGACTCTTCTGACAACAACGATTCCGACTCCTCGAAAAAGGTAGCGAAAGCTGCCAAGGCTGGCGCAACGCCCTCTTCTTCGAGCGGACGCGAAGACCGCAACGGAGGCTTTCGTCTTGCGATGTTTGCTGTCATTGCACTCGGCACTGCGCTCGTCGCCTTTTCCTGGAACACCCGTGATGCATCGGCCCTCCAGCCCACGTTCTCAGACCATTGGCACGTGGCATACGGAATTTACGACTGCACGATCGACGGCTTCCAGGCACCGCTGCAAGATCCTGGCTTTCCGACCCACGCGGGCATTCACACACACTCCGATGGTGTGATCCACGCTCATCCGTTCAGTTCGACCGCTACCGGTAACGGCGCAACGCTCGAGACCTTCCTCGAAGCGACCGACGCTCAGATCGAAGACGATGCCTTCTCGTTCACCGGTATCGAAAACCGCCCAGCTCTTGCCGAAGGCACGCAGTGCAACGGTGAAGATGCCATCTTGCAGGTAGTCACCTGGGCCCCTGGCGAGACCGAGCCGACCGAGGTGTTCGTGGAAGATCTCGGCGGTGTTCGCTTCCTTGCTGATCAGCAAGCGCTTGTGATTGCGTTGGCTCCAGAGGGCTTCGATGTTCCTCGTCCTCCAGATGAGGCCGTAGAGGCAGCTCGTGCGTCTTCACCAAACGTGTTCGACACCTTCGGTATCAACGACCTTGACGGACAGCTCGAAGCTGCCGGTATTGGCTTTGACGAAGATGGCAACCTCATCGACGCCGAGGGTGAGGTCATCCTCGACGCCGAAGGTAGTCCAATCACTCGTGATTCGCTCGAGGTCGACCCAGCGGACGCCGACGAAGAAGACGGCGACGAGTAAGACTTCGTTCGGTCCTAGCGCTTAGGTCCTAACGTTTAGGTGGTCGCGCTCGGTGGGGCACTCTGCGCGTCTTCTAGACCCAGTTCCACGTTGATCCGACTCGATGAGTCGGCCTTGTCATCACCGCCAACACCAAACGCCATCTCAATGCCGTGCTTCTCGCACGTGGCTGCTTCGGGAACAAAGTCAGGAATCCGGTCCCCGCCATTAGCGAAGATCAGCTGATGGTCCGGGAACGCTTCAGCAAGATGGTTGAGCGACGCTGAAACAGTCCGGTCCTCGTCGACCGCGATAATTGCGTGAGTGACATCACGGAGGGCTAGAACGATGCGAAGTCGGTCCTTTTCGTCGATGATGACCTTGCCCTTCTTCATCTCCTGTTGAGCGTTGTTGTTTACGATCACGAAGACCTCGTCGGCCAGTTGACCGGCACCCTCGATCAAGTCG
>CAZHUR010000175.1:0-5927 GCA_964535395.1 uncultured Acidimicrobiales bacterium | reverse complement strand
ATGGAAGACACGCCGATCCTGTTGCTTCTCGACCGCGAGGCGGACGTCTTTCTCGCAGAGCAATCGCACGCAGATGCGTGGCTCGTAAAGCCCCTTAACTCGTTGCAACTGCGGCGCTCGGCCACCGAGCTCGTCGAGAATTAGACCGTCTACCCCTACTGCTCGTAGTGGTCCGCTGGCTTGGGACCAGCCTCAATTTCACTGATCGCGGTCGATACATCGTCGATAGCTGAACGAAGCTCAGCAAGCACCGCATCTTTGTCGGATGTAAATGGCAACGAATCGATCAGCGTGGCCAAACGTTGGTGCGAGCGCCAAGAAGCAAACCTTGCCCACTCCGCCCAAAGAGCATCGTCAGGGTCAATTCCGATCAGGTCTCTTGAACGGCTCTGGTCGGGTCCAGCAACATTGGTTGCCACATAACCGTTGACCATCGAGATCCGTTCGCACATCTCGTCGAGCGCTCCTGCTCGATGGACGATCATGTTGCCGTGCAGAGCTATTGCATAACCCGGCCCAGCAAACTCTGGTACACCCCTGCGTTCGAGCGGCGGGGTCCTGCCCTCTGCTGCCAACGCTGCTGCTTCGTCTTTGGTGCCAAGGAAGTATTCGAATCTGCCGCCGGCAACATCGGCGGGATCGGTCACGGTCATGACGTAGTCGAGGGGCAGCGTGTCGTGATGCCACTTGTCGATTGACTTCTCGAGGCTCGACGGCTCGTAGTTCAGGTGACCAAGGTGGTGTCCCATTGGATGGGGCGCAACCTCCACGCCGTAGATCGTGGAGAGGTGGGCACTGACCGATTCGTCCAGCGCCAGGTCTCGCAACCACTTCGAGCGGTAACAGCCGCCTCGAACTACGTGTTCGATCCGATTACCGGCCGGTGTTGCAAACTGGCGTAGACGGCGAGCTGTCTGGAGCATGATCTCGGCACCCGCGCTACTCAAGAGCCGGAAGGGGCTCGAGCACGCAATGTCTGTTGGCAGGTCTCGTATCTGGTCTGTCGAGTAGCCGAAGTCAACCAACTTGAGAATTTGATCTGGCATCTCGAGTCGGAGGTGTTCGGCGGGGTCAAACTCTGGCTCGTCATCGAGCCACGCGAAACCATTGGGCTGCGAACTTGGAAAGCTAACCGCGATCGCCATGTCCAGAGACTATGGGTCGAGTCCGACAATCTCAATATCGGGGCTGACTCGAAGGACCTTCAGAAGTCTCAACAATGCAAATACGATGCCGGAGACGATCAGCACTCCGACGCTCGTAAGCACTACCCCGAGCAGTTGGGCCAGAAACTGCGATCCATCTGAGAAGCCGACGCCTAGGGCGCCATAGACTGCTGCTGCCCCGTACACCGCCACGCTTCCTGCGGGATCATCGATCCCGGCATTTCGCAAAGAGCGGCCCACGAACAGAGCAACGATCGCTCCACCACCAGCGAGGAAGACCGACTCGAGCAACGTGGCACCGAACGGATCGCCGGTGGTAGCGACAACGCCGGCGAGGGAACCCTGGATGACCGCAACCGCTCGTATCCATCCCCAGAGCGCATAGCCGATCAGCATGCCGATGAGCGCACCAACGGCCGCGCCGATCAAGAGGTGAACAGCTGCGTCGGCGACCGCTGCTCGCCAAACCTCTCCGAGCGGCGTGAGCACACCAATGAGCCCGGGTGCGACAAGAAGAGCACCCACAGCTGCAGCTGGCGTCGATTTGCCGGGGATGTTTCGCACCTTTCCGTCCGGACCTCTTCCGCCGAGACGGGGCCCGATCACCATCGTGCCGGTCAGGGCCATTGCTCCAGAGATGAGGAAGAAGCTGACCGCTGCGGTGTCGATAAATCCGCGGGCGCCGATCGAGATTGTATCGAACAGCCCGTCCTCGAGACGGGCCGCGGTTACCGCTGGCAGCAGCACCATTCCGGTCAACAGGCCAACCACGAGGTGGGCGATGACCGTTGCTCGTTCGGTCAACGCTGCGGTCGCGAGAGAGGTGATCAAGATGGCACTCGCGATTGCAGTGATGGGTAATCGGTCCGCGCCAGAGGTGGTGTCTTCGATGGCCCCTGAGAGAAAGCTGAGGTCGACCATCATGACGACGAGCGTGCCGAGGATCGCTCCAGCAGCACCTGCCAGGTGCCGCGCAGAGACCTCTAGTAGCCGCCGGCGACGAGTGACTCCCTCCACCAGCATGACCACGCCCGCGTGCGCGAACAACAAGAGCAATGCTGCGACAAGCGCCCAAAGTACCTCGACGTCGCCGTTCATCTGAGAGATTTCATCACGTAGCGCGTTCGATCGCCCACACGGACGCCCGTTCTGTGAAGAATGCCCGAATTTCCCAGCGCAGGCCTCATGAAACCGAGGGTTCTTCGGCCGATAGATATAGGTGGAAGGCAAGAATCAACCGCGTATCTTGCGGAGACTGCGCATCGGCCCGCGCCTTTCATTGGCCATTGCGGTCCCCTCGGTAGCGCTTCTTTGCCTACTAGCACTGCTGACCGCGTCAGACCTGACGCTGCTGCGTGACCTGCGCAGCTACCACGAACACACAGAGGTCATCGCGACCCAAATCGACGTGCGATCTGCTCTACAGATCGAACGCCGTGCGATGGCAACATCGGATTCGGCCATGAACAGCGCCTCCGATCAACAAGCGATTGACGACGCCCTTCTCAACCTCGGCTTTGTCGGCGGATCGGATTTCCTGGAAGACCTCGAGGTCGCTCGCCAGTTCTCCACCAACAATCGAATCGCCGAAGGAACGCTGATCTACAACGAACTCATCCAGACCCTGCAAGAGGACATCTCAACCGATTTAGGCTCGGCGCCGCTTGGAATCGCCGACCAACGAAGTAGAGCTCTCGATGCATTGTTGCACGCCGAGGAGTTCCTTCTGCTCGAAGACCTCGAAGCCCTCGACACCGATCTCGACTCCAACGAACTGAACGAGCTCCACACCGAGGCTCTATCGGAGATCGGACGGTTTGCGATCGAAGGAAGCCCCGAGGGAATCGCGATGTTGGAGGCTGTGACCGTCAGCGACTCGTGGCGAGCCCTGAACCTGCTCCGTCTCGCCGCGCTCAACACCCAAGCTGGAGTAAGCAACTTCGACCCCGAACTCTGGCAGGCGGATGCGGCGATCCGAAGTGTCGCCCTTGCAGACCTCGTCGAATTCGAAACCGAAACACTTCGCGACGACCTTGCCGAAACAGTGGAAGGTGAGTTCAGCCGTCTCGGGTTACTCGCCCTTCTCATGTTCGTCGTGCTGTCGATCGTGACTCTGATCGCCACCGCGCTTCGTCGCAGCATTATCGAACCAATCAAGACGCTCACCTTGAGCGCCCGCAAGATTGCTGACGGAGAGCCGGCACCTACCAACGACGCTTCGCCTGATGAGATTGGCGAGATGGCCAGAGCATTCGCATCGATCTCGGGCACGATCGAACACCTGTGGAACGACGTTGACACCGTGGCCGATGCCGTGGCCGAAGGCGACTACGAGCAACGAATCGATACAACCGACCTGCCCGGCGATTGGCTCCACCTCGCAAAGACCGTAAACCTCACTCTTGATACGGGCGAGGAACACCACATCAGCGTGAGCGAGGAACTTCATCATCGAGATGCGTTGGCCCAGATCTCGAGTGCGGCGACCCTCGCCGACAGCGGCCCGCAACTGACCGCGGCGGTTCTCAAACACCTTCCGCTCGCCCTGCCGGGCTCTCGTACTCAGCTACATCGTCATCCAGTCGGGCCCCCGGCCATCGATCTCGGGATGCCGCTCGATATTGGTATCTCCGCCCTCGAGCTGCCGTCCGACCCCGAGCGAGGTGAAGTGGTCGACCTGCGAAACGGAACCGGAATCGCCACCTTGGTCGAGTTTGCTGAAGGTCCCCCGGCAGTTCTGGTGCTCATCTTTGGCGACCAGGAACCCACGCGTGTGGAGGGACTGATCTCGGTTGTCGAAACCGCCGCCCAGATTCTGTCGCAAGGTCATCGTCGTCACGCTGCCGAAACTCAGGCACTCTTCGATCGAGAGCACGACCTGCTCACCGAACTCCCAAACTCAGAATTCGCACGGCATTGGTTCACCGAGGAAGCTGACCGGTCCATCCGCTGGTCGGTCATCGGCATCCAACCACAGTCGCTCGACATCGTCGATGGAGTCATGGGTCGCAGCAGTCGCGACGATCTGTTGAGGACGATCGCTGGCGCACTGTCCGACATCATTGGGGACTTGGGCGACGCCTACGGCTTTGAGGCGGTGCTCGCTCGAATCACCAAGCCCGACTTCGCAGTGATTGTGCCGACCAGTCACCGCGAACGGTTGAGCGAGAGCTTTGCAGAACGATTTAGCGAACCGATCGTCGTGAACGGCCAAGAGATCGAGATCGGGGCGACCATCGCCTACAGCGAGGTGGCCCTCGACGATCGAGACCTCACCCAAACGATCAGCAACGTCACCGCGTCGATCTCCCAAGCCGACGGTCGAGAGATCGAGATCATTCCGTTCGAGGAGAACCACCGAGAGTTGCTGCGTCGACGCGGCATTATCGTCGACTGGCTTTCGAGGGCTATTGAGAACCGCGAGCTGTCCGTTCACTTCCAGCCGATCGTCCACGCGGTCACGACCCGCACCGAAGGGTACGAAGCACTGGTTCGAGCCAGCATGGACGGCAATCCACTATCCCCAGCAGAGTTCATTCCAATCGCGGAGGAGACGGGCATGATCTCTGCGCTTGATGAATTTGTTCTACGTGAAGCGTGCGCCGCCCTTCCCTTCCTGAAGGGCGATGATCCGTATGTGTCGATCAACCTGTCACCGATCGAACTCCTTGACGTCGACCTCGTCGCACGCGTCGAAGAGATCCTCGACTCTTCAGAGTCGCCGCGAGACCGCGTGGTCTTTGAGGTGACCGAGGGAGCAACGGCAACCCCGGAGGGCCTAGATCGCCTCTGGGAGTTGCGAGATCTCGGTGTGAAGATCGCCATCGACGACTTCGGTACCGGCCAGAGTAACCTCTCGTATCTCAAGGATCTGCCAGCCCAGATCCTCAAACTCGACCGGTCGCTCGTGACTCCGATTACCGAAGACGACAACGCCGCAACGCTTCTTGAGAAGACCGTCGAAATGGCTCACGCCCTCGATATGACCGTCGTTGGCGAGGGCGTGGAGACCCAGGAGGAACTCGATGCCCTGCGACGGATCTACTGTGATCGTGTCCAGGGTTGGCACACGGGGCGACCTGGGCCGTTGGAGAACTTCATGGAAATCGCTGTCGACAGCGCCGACGCTGCGGTCGAGAGCACCGATACCGAGGTGCGAGATGTGGCCTAGTCTCAGCCAACGCTTCGTCCCCGTATTGCTGGTGCTCGCTCTCGTGGGTGCAGCGTGTGGAACATCGGCCCCTGAGTCGCTCGCGTTCGCTACTGAAGATACGGAACGAACAGTCATCCGCCTTGCAACGCCTCGGATTGATGGCTTCGAGTCGGCGATTGCCGACTGGGAACATGAACATCCAACTGTCGAAATCCAAGTGGTGCTCGATGAAACCGACGATCATCATCAGTGGCTCGTAGAGGGCTCTGCCCCACCGACCGACATCGACATCGTTGCGTTCGAGGGAGCGTTCAGCGCTGACGCTCGAACCCGGCCCGACGTGTTCGTCGACTTGTCCGACCATGTCGAAGAAGAACTCGAGGACAGCTTTATCGCGAGTCGCTGGCGCGAGGGGGTCGCAAATGGCGGCGAACTGGTGGGACTTCCCCTCGACACCGACGCTCAACTGCTCTTCTTCCGAAACGATCTTGCAGCAGCCTCTGTGCTCAGCGATGTTCGCGACGTGCAGAGCTGGTGCGAAGTGATTGCTGCGGGAAACGACTTCGTCGACCAGACCGATCGAGCGTTCTTGGCGGACGGTGAAGAAC
>CAZHUR010000174.1:0-5929 GCA_964535395.1 uncultured Acidimicrobiales bacterium | reverse complement strand
GATCTCGAAGCGGGCCGGTGATGAGCCCGGTGCGAGTCGTGGCTCCAATGAGCGTGAACTTCGCTACCGGCAGGCGCATCGTGCGAGCGGCTGGACCCTTTCCAAGCACGAGATCGAGTTGGAAATCTTCCATTGCTGGGTAGAGCACTTCTTCCACCGGACGGGCAAGACGGTGGATCTCGTCGATGAATAACACATCGCCGTCCTCGAGCTTGGTGAGGATGGCAGCGAGGTCGCCGCCTTTCTCCAGCGCAGGCCCAGACGTGACGTGGATATGGGCGTCCATCTCGTTGGCGATGATCGCGGCGAGAGTTGTCTTTCCCAAACCTGGAGGCCCGGCGAACAAGAGGTGGCCCATTGGCTGGTCGCGTCCCCTGGCGGCCTGCAACATGACGCGGAGATGGGCCTTCAACTGCTCCTGACCAACAAAGTCGTCGAGCGTCGTTGGCCGAAGTCCGGGTTCGTCTCGCTCTTCGACGACGCGTTCTTCGTCGGTTCCGCTTGCGGAAAGCAACTCGTCGCGCATCATGCCCCTTCGGCGATGAGGCGCAGCGCATCGCGGGTGAGAATGGCAGGGTCGCCTTCGGTTGGCAGTTTGGCTAGAACTCGGCGAACGTCGTCATCGACGTAGCCGAGAGCCTCCAGGGCTTGACGCACTTCGACATGGCTCGGAATGTCGACATCGGGCATGGGTCGTTCGATCGCGGTGAGGTCGACGTCTGGAAGGTCGAGTTTCGACTTGAGTTCGATCAGCAAACGTGTCGCTGTCTTCTTGCCGACCCCTGGAACCGCGCATAGCGCATCGATGTCTTCGCGAGCGAGCACGGCCTTGAGTTCTGAAGGCGACAGTATCGACAGGATCGCCATGCCGAGCGACGGGCCGACTCCATGGGCGGAGATGACCGCTTCGAATACACGACGCTCGTCAACGGTGGTGAATCCGTAGAGGATCTGGGCGTCTTCGCGTTGTTGGTGATGAATGTGCAACAGCACTTCCGAGCCAACGGTTCCGGCCAGTGCCGACGCCGCGGGAGCAACGATGATTCGATAGCCGGTTCCGCCTACCTCAATGATGAGTTCGACCCCGTCAGGGCTGCGATCGAGGAGCGTTCCTCGCAGCGTTCCAATCACAGTGCAGTTCCAATCACAGTGCAGTTCCAATCACAGTGCAGTTCCAATCACAGTGCAGTTCCAAACCACGGTGCAGTTCCAGTCACGGCAGCGACCTTACAGCGATCCAGAGACGGTAGGACGACGTGGAGCACGCGGTGGCACACCAACGGTGGCCGTGTGGCACAAAGCCACGGCGATGGCATCGGCAGCATCGACCGGCTTGAGTTCGTGTTCGAGCTTCAGTTGGGCCCGAACCATCTTCTCGACCTGTTGCTTGTCTGCGTTGCCGTAGCCGGTGACCGCAAGTTTGATTTCGTTCGGACTGTATTGCAGGACGTCGCAGCCAGCCCGTGACCCGGCTGCCATGACCACGCCCGATGCCTGGCCCACCGCCATTGCCGTGCTCACGTTCACCTGGAACAGCACCCGTTCAATAGCGACTACTCCTGGTTTGTACTCGGAGATGAGAGCCTGGATCTCGGTCTGAATGGTCGCGAGGCGTTTCGGCAGTTCTTGGGTGTGATCGGTGCGGATCACACCCGCAGCCACTGCTTTGACGCGGTTCGGGCCACTCCATTCGACACAGCCATAGCCACAGCGGGTAAGGCCTGGATCAATCCCGAGAACGAACATGCGTACGACACTATAGGAGTGCACCGACAAGGTCGGCGATACACCTACACCGTCAGAAATTCTTAGAGAAACAGTGCCCGATGCAACGTCCGAAAGTTCACTGGGTTCGGGTACTGTGGGTTGCAGTGAGTGACACCGTAATTAACCCAGGCGCCGATCCAACCGATCAGGCTTCCGACGCTGAAGATCAGCCGGAGGCCGAACGCGTCTTTTCGAAGTCGGTCGTTATCTCGGGAATCCGCTGCCTGCTCACCTATGTGATCTTCCCGTTTGTCGCTCCACTCATCGGCCTTACCGCAAGCACCGGAGCGGGCGTCGGCATCATTATCGGCGTCGTCGCCATCGTCTTCAACGTGCTCAGCATCCGCCGGTTCTTTAAAGCCGACCACCCGTATAAATGGTGGGCGAGCGCCCTCAACGCAGCGGTGATCGTCCTGCTCGTTGTCTTGTTCTTCCTCGACAGCCAAACCCTGCTTGGCTAGAGCTCGCCGCTGAGCTGATCGAAAACCTCGGGGCCAAGAAGCGCAGCGAGTTCTTCGGAGAGCGACTCGACGACCGGCCGATCGCCCACGTATGCGTTCGCTGCACCCGCGTCCTTTTCGGTGCAGCAGTAGGCCATCTGTTCCCCGTCGGGACCCCAGTCGCTTCGGAGCCAGCGCCGCAAGCGAAGTCGCTCGGTTTCTCCTTCAGCGGGCTCGACTTGTTCGACCTTTAGCGGGAGCTGCCAGCAGATCGAAGGTTTCCAATCGATAGCCGCCTCGCCCGCTGATTCTGCGGCAAGGTGAAGCGCACAACCGTGACCTCCTTCGAAACCTGGCCGGTTGAGAAAGATACAGGCGCCCTCGACCGTTCTGGTCGCCCACGCTGCCCGGTCGCTCCGAGCCGGACGCAGCGCTCCGTCGGCGGCTATTTCATCGGCGAACTGTGCGAGCGCCGAGTCCACTGTTGCGGCCAGAGCACTGATGCGCATTGCTTCATCCTCGTCGAGCATTTCGGCACCCACCGAGCAACAACCAAGACCCGATTCGACGTCTGCGCGCTCCGCAATCCCGGCGCAACCCGAGTCCCAAATGCAGGTCCATGCCGAGGAAAGGAACTCCTTGTCGAGTTCCCACGTGCGACCGCCTTCTGTTACTTCGAGCCATTCTGAGTTCACCGAACGCAACGATAGGGCAGCAAAACATTTCAGCAGTGTGAATATTACTGTTGGGTCCACCCTTTTTGCAGAGTATGCATAAGAGTGTGGAATGGATAGTGCGTCCAATGCTCAGTCTTTCGCAAGTGAGAGTGGAGCGGGCGCACGAGCAAAGGAAAAGAAACGGTTATGCCCTCAGGAACAGTGAAATTTTTTAACAACGAGAAAGGCTACGGCTTTATCTCCAGAGACGACGGCGACGACGTATTCGTGCACTACAGCAACATTGCAGGCGACGGATACCGTTCCCTCGAGGAAGGCCAAGCGGTCGAATTCGAGATCGGACCGGGCCGAAAAGGTGACGAAGCGCTGAACGTTTCAGCCGTCTAGCACCTGGATACAAACGGCGACGAACTTGTCGCCAGCGGAATACTTTGGCAACAGCAGTCGCCGAAACTTCGTATCCGAGTAAATGGGTCACCTTCAAGGATCATTGATCTCCTGGGGCTGAAGCTGACTTACAACGCTCGCGCGAAGGCTCGACGGTGTGTTGGGCACAAACCGTTCCGCGACTCGACAGTCGATTGGTTCGACTGCGATAACGATCCAATTCGAGGATCGACTAAATGCGACAGATGTGCGGCCAACGATGCAACGTACGCGTCGTACCTACATCACGCACACGTTCGAGGTGCCGGCGAACTGCCAGCGGTATTGCAAAAGCAGCTCGCGAGGGAGAACTTCCTCTACATCGCCGGATTTCGAGACGGATCGATCAAGATCGGCACATCGACGTCGTCGCGCATCGAAACTCGTCTCGCCGAGCAAGGTGCCTGGCTGGCCAACATCGTAGCTTCGGCAGTCGACGGCTTTATCGTCCGCGAGGTCGAGGCCGAGGTCACTAGCGAACTCGGCATTGCTCAAGCAGTGTCGGTCCGTCGCAAGCTCAAGGGACTGGTGTCACCGATTGGTGACGACGAGCTGCTCACCAAGATCGAGAGTGCGTCGAAGGTCGTTCACGAGCTGGTCGTCAGCCATTCGAACGACAAGATCAGCCGGCGCGACACGGCGTGGTCGAGCCCTGTGATCGGTAGCGACGCGTGGTCGCGAGTAGTCGAGTATCCCGCTTCGTTGGCTGCGGGAACTCACACCCTTGACGTGAAGAGCGTGTCGGGCCGGGTGGCGGCATTTCAACGACCTGGCCTCGACGAGGTTTTTGTGGCCGACCTCGGCGTGCTGGTCGGAGTCCCGCTCGTTGTCACTTCCGGTAAACCCGACCCGCTCACGATCCAGTCCTCGCTCTTCTAGGACCGGTACCCTCGTCTTCTATGCAGGTGCTTCCAAACGGTCTTGTCGAGCACCGCACTCCTGCGGAGTTCCCTGTCGGGTCGCCAGCGGTGATGGCTGCGCTCCTAGCGGCGGCTTCGACTCGCAACGATCGCGTGGCGCTGATCGATGGAGACCAGTCGTGGACCTTCGTCGAACTTCTCGACGCCGTACACCAGGCTGCTGCCGCACTCGATGCCACCGCCCCGGTCATCGTCAAAGGATCAAACTCGGCCAACCTGATCATCGAGGTTTTTGCTGGTCTGAGCATCGGCGCCGCGATCTTCTTTAACCCGCCCCCATCGGTGGACTGTCAACAACTCATGACGCTCCTCGGAAACCATCGAGTCGTGGGGTTCACGTCGGGTACGGGCGGGGAGCCCAAGGCTGTGGTCCATAGCGAGCGCAACCTGCTCCTACCGGGCTCGGTCTCGCTCGACCTGGAACCACCAGCCGATGACGAGCGAATTGGCACAGCTCTGTCATTGCCGATCCTAAACGTGATGGTGCTGGGGCCTCTGTCCGCTCTGATTCGCCAAACGACATTCGTGGTGATCGACCAAACCTCCCCCGCGACCGATGGAATCATCGACGGCATCAACGAGCATTCGGTGACTCGACTCTTCGCCGTTCCCACCCAAATCCACGATCTCGCAATCCACACACCCGAATCGGTCTCTCTTCGGTCGCTCGACCGGGTCATCCTCGGCGGAGCAGGTGCCAGCGCCGGCACGCTCTCGTCGTTCACCGAACGCTTCGGCGTGCGCCCAACGCTTAGTTATGGCATGACCGAGGCGCCGACCGGAGTCGTTCGCGAGTCGACCAACGACCCGATCGGAAGCGGTCGTGGCTTTCCCCTCGCCCACGTCGAAGTTCGAATCTTCGACGGAGAGATCTGTTTGAGTCCAGCAACCTCAGGGCGCTGGGCGAACACCTGGACACCGACCTATGGGTATCTCGGTGACCCAGACCGCACAGCGGCCCTCTTCGAGGGCGGAGTGCTACACACCGGCGACCGGGGAGCGCTCGATGATGACGGCGCATTGTCGGTTACAGGTCGGCTCAGTTCGATGATTATCCGGGGTGGCATGAACGTCGATCCGGTCGCCGTTGAGAGTGTGTTACTCGAAGATCCGAGCGTGGCCGAGGCCGTCGTTTGTGGCTTCCCCGATGAACGCCTCGGCGAGAAAGTTGGCGCCGTAGTGGTCGCAGCTCCTGGCGAGACGGTCGACCGCAACAAACTTCGCGCGCTCGTCGCTGAACGGTTGAACTCTCACTCCGCACCCGACGCAGTTCTCGAATGGGAGGAACTACCGCGGGGTTCCCTCGGGAAGGTCGCTGCAATCGATCCGACCCTGTTCACCACCGCGCCTACGACGGATCTGACGTAGCGTGCAGTGATGGCAACCGAGACCGAAACCCAGACTCACCAGCGAGCATGTCCCCTCTGCGAGGCCTGCTGCGGCCTCGAAATCACGACCGAGGGTGACCAAGTGGTGCGGATCCGCGGGGACGTCAACGATCCCTATTCGAAAGGCTTCATTTGCCCGAAGGGGTCGACCCTGAAAGATCTGCATCTCGATCCAGATCGGCTCACCAGCCCACGCATCCGCACCGAAGACGGCTGGAAAGAGGCCACGTGGGACGAGGCGTTCGCCGAGATCGAACGCAGGCTCGCCCCGATCCTCGAAGCCCACGGACGCCAGGCGCTCGGGACCATCC
>CAZHUR010000173.1:1908-5972 GCA_964535395.1 uncultured Acidimicrobiales bacterium | reverse complement strand
GTGGCAGGCGTGTCGAGGAGAAGGAACGGAAGAGCGAGAGCAACGACGAGGATCGCTAGTACGACCCTCCATCTCTCGTTTCGCTTCGGAGGCTTCAGTATCCGTTCCCTTCACTGGTGACCAACGGCCGGGCAGGCGAAGGAAGCATTGCTACTCCGCACGCGAAAGACGACGCTACGAAACCCGACGCACGTTCGCAACCTATTCGTAGTGGTTTGTCACTCTCCGTAGGAGACCGCTAATCCGGTAGCCCGTAGAATGAAATCGCTCGCTCGGAAGTGGCTCGTGCCACCTCTGCAACTGGTATGTGTTGGAGCTCTGCGACCGCAGCACCAACGTGAATCACGTTGGCAGGAACGTTCTTTTTGCCGCGATGAGGCACGGGAGCCAGGTATGGCGAATCTGTCTCGACCATCAACATTTCGAGCGGGGTTTGACGCACGGCCTCTTGCAGGTCGGCAGCATTTTTGAACGTGACGATGCCGCTGACCGACACGATGATGCCGCGTTCTACACCTGCACGGGCCTCGTCTGGGCCGCCGGTAAAGCAGTGGAACACGGTCCGCTCGGGAACCCCCTCAGCGTCGAGAATGTCGAAGGTGTCAGCCCACGCATCGCGAGTGTGGATGATGAGTGGCAGACCGTGTTCGTGGGCCAACGCGATGTGCTCGGCGAACACCGTCTTTTGAACATCGCGTGGCGAGTGGTCGTAGTGGTAGTCGAGCCCGGCTTCGCCGACGCCCACCACCTTGTCGGCCGAGAGCAAGGCCTCGATGCCTTCGATGCCATCTTTCGCGTCGTGAGGATGAACTCCGACCGTGGCATAGACCCCGTCGTGGCGAGCTGCCACCGCGATTGCCTCTACCGAACGGTCGTGGGTGACCCCAACGGTGACCATCTTGTCGACTCCTGCGGCGCGCGCTGCTTCGACCCACGCGTCGCCATCTTCGCCAGGAGGGATATGGCAGTGATTGTCGATCCAGGAGAGCGGTTCTGCCTCAGACACTGGTCAGCCCTTGAGACGAGGGAACAGTGGGTCACCAGCAATCAGCTCGGTACCGCCGGAGTACTGTCCCCAATCAGCAGCAGCTGGCAGACGCTGATCTTCGACCTTGCCCTCGAGCCCAATGCGCTCCCATGCAGCCTGGGCTGCGTTTGGAATTGCTGGCGAAGCAAGGACGCACACGATGCGAATTGCTTCGAGCGCGTTGCCCATGACCATGTTCACCTCGGCGCCCTCGTCCATTTTCCATGGTTCGTTGTCTGCCAAGTATTCGTTGGTTTCGCGAATGAGGCGCCATGTTTCGTCCAGAGCGATCGGCGCTTGACCGCGGTCCCACCCAGCCACAGTTGCTTCGAACGAGCGGGCAGCTTCTGCTGCCAGTGGGGAATCAGGCGAGCAAGCCGGTGCCAGGTCGCCACACTTCTTCTTGGTGACCGTAACGACGCGTTGCACAAGGTTTCCGAACTGGTTCGCCAGATCGGAGTTGTAGCGCTGGATCATCTGCTCGTAACTGAAGTCGCTGTCTGGCCCAAACGGCGGGTCTCGCAGGAAGTGATAACGCATGCCATCGACACCAAACGCGGCATAGCCCGCCTCGTCGTCACCCTCGATGAGTTGCTTCGGGGTGATCGAGTTGAGTTTCGACTTCGACATCTTCTCACCGCCGATAAGTAGCCAGCCGTTGACGAAGAATTTGGGCAGGTCGGTTACTCCTGCGGCGAGCAACATTGCTGGCCAAAACACGCAATGAAAGCGGATGATGTCTTTGCCGATCATGTGGTGGGCGTGCGGCCAATACGTGTTGAACCGCTCTTCGTCAGCTGCGTATCCAACAGCGGTCGCATAGTTGATGAGCGCGTCGTACCAGACGTAAAAAACGTGATCCGGGTCCCAGGGCACCGGAATGCCCCAGTCGATCGATGATCGCGAAATACTGACGTCGCGCACCTCTTGGCGAAGCAGACCAAGTACCTCGTTGCGGTAACCGTCGGGGCGGACCTGGTCCTCGTTCTTCTCATAGTGCTCAAGGAGTTGATCTGCGAACGCGCTGAGCTTGAAGAAATAGTTCTCTTCCTTCATCTGCTCGGCTGGACGGTCGTGAACCAGACAGTTGCCGTTCTCGCCGAGCTCTTCTTCGGTGTAATAAGCCTCGCAGCCAACGCAGTAGAGACCCTCGTATACGTCGGAGTAGATGTAGCCGTTCTCGTAGGCCTTGGTCATCAATGCTTGAACTGCCTTGTGATGGCGTTCCTCGGTGGTTCGGATGAAGTCGTCGTTGCTGATGTCGAGCAACTCCCACGCCTCGCGGAAACGAATGCTGGTGGCATCTGCCTGCTCGAGGGGCGTTCGGCCGTTCTCTTCTGCGGTTCGCGCGATCTTGAGGCCGTGCTCGTCGGTGCCTGTGAGAAACATCGTGTCGTGACCCATCAACCGATGCCAGCGTGCGAATGCATCGGCGTTGATCGTCGTGTACGCATGCCCAATATGGGGAACGTCGTTGACGTAGTAGATGGGTGTGGTGATGTAGAACGTGCTCACGTATCTGAGCCTAGAGGGTCAGATACGTGAGCAACGGTTGCATCTCGTCAGGCTGATGCGACCTTCACGAGTTGAGGCCACTCGGTGTCATCGTCGCTATCAGCTGGTTCAATCACACTGCCTTCAACCACACTGCCTTCAGCAGCCTGCAAGCGGTCGATCTTGTCGAGGTTGCGCTGAAGCACGTTGGTGCGGGTTCCTGCCAGCGTCTCGAACGAGTTCATCGCGGTTTGCATGTGCTTGCCGTGCCTGTCCATCTGCTCGCAGTACTTGGCCCACTGAGCCTTGAACCCGGTGAGACATTCGAGGATCTCAGTGCTGCGACGTTCGAGCATGAAGTTGTCCATCGACTGTCGGATGACCTGCAGAACCGCAATCAGCGTGCTCGGACCGCACAACACGATCTTCGATTTCATGGCCACGTCCATCAGCTCTGCATCGTTCTCTTGAACAAACGCAAAGATCGACTCGTTTGGGATGAACAAGATGACCGCGTCGACCGAGTTGGTCTCGCCGTGGTACTTGCGGTCGGAGAGCTCCTTGACCCGAGCACGAGCGTCCTTGCAGAACTGCTTGCGGAAGGTCTCGGCAGCGGCTGGGTCGGTGTTCTCGTGTTCAAGGAATTCGAGGTAGTTGTCGGCCGGGAACTTCACGTCCATGTGAAGCACCATCTCTCGTGGCATGAGGAAGGTGAAGTCTGGACGACCGCCGGACTCGATGCCCTTCTGCACCTTGTAGTTGACACCCTCGATGAGGCCTGCGAACCGCAACACATCCTGGGCCATACGCTCACCCCAGTTGCCACGCTTCGACGAACTTCCAAGAGCCTCTCGCAAACTGCCTGTTGTCTGTTGAAGTTGACCGGTGACCTTCGCAGCCTCCTGAAGCTGACTAACCAACATTCCGTGCTGGCCCGCAGTCTCCTTTTGGAGGTCCTGCATCATCTTTTCGATGCGCTTCATCTCGTTACGGAGCTCGCTTGTTTCTTTGGTCACGACCGATGTGCCAGCCTCGAACTTCTCTTGGCCGAGAGCGAGGTTCTTCGCAAGCTTCTCCTGGCCAACTGCCAAGTTCTTTGCCAGCGTTTCATCGCCCTGACGCAACCGAGCATCGAGCTTTGCATCGGTGACCTCGCCTGCACGACTCATCGCCACATCGACGGCGGTGTATACGGTTGCCTCACGATCACGCTCGAGCGCAGCAGCGGTTGCCTCACGTTCGACAAGCGCAGCCTTGAGAGCCGATTGAACAGCAGCCTCCATGGCCTGCTCGCTCATGGCCGAAGCCTGACCGGCCGAGTTGTTCTGCAACAGGCGGTAGAGCACAACACACGCAATAGCGATGCCTGTGAGGAGGACGATTGACACGATGATGACGGGGAGAAGTTCCATACCCAAGACAGTAGAGATGGGGTATGACAACTACTTCTCGACACTTCCGGTCGAGATCCGCGGACACCATCAAGTTCTCGACACTTCCGGTCGAGATCCGCGAGTGCCTGCAAGTTCTGGACACGGTCACT
>CAZHUR010000173.1:0-1808 GCA_964535395.1 uncultured Acidimicrobiales bacterium | reverse complement strand
TGGACACGGTCACTCCTCGACACTTCCGGTCGAGATCCGCGAGTGCCTGCAAGTTATGGACACGGTCACTCCTCGACACTTCCGGTCGAGATCCGCGGACACCATCAAATCCTCGACACTTCCGGTCGAGATCCGCGGAGACTCTGCGCCAATCCTCGACACTTCCGGTCAAGATCCAGTGATTGTTTTAGTCGACCGTCATGTTGTTTAGACGCCAGGTGGTAATGGTAAAACACGCGGCCGCCACCACGACGGTCATGATCACGATCGCAACGGTCGTCGACGGGTCGTCGACGATGTTGATGTCGGTGATGCGGGTCATTGCCGAATTGGCGTAGCTGCGGATTGCTAAACGGCCCGCTCCCCTACTGAAGCCCGCAATGATGCCCTCCCATACGAGTACGTAGAGCAAGCCCCAAGCGAGAGCTCGTTGTGAAAACAGCCCGGCCATAGTGAACACAAACAGGTAGGCCAACAAGCCAACCAAGGCCCCGGCGAGCCCGCCGATGAACGCGTCGCCTCCAGCGATGGCCCCGAGCACAGCCATGGGTACGAGCACAAGTGGCAACAGCACGATGAGCCCCGCAACGAGAGCGGCGACGGTGATCTTCCAGCGTCCGAACGGCCGCAGCCAGAAGTAGATGAGGGTTTCGTCCTCGACGAGCGATCCGAGGGTTGCTGTCGAGATGACGAGGGCAACGAGGGGCACAAAGATCGTGAAGCCAAAGACGGCAACGAACTGACTGATGTCGTCGGAATCGACATCTGAGCTTCGTAACAACAGGGCGATCGCGATCCCGAAGAGCCCGACCAGCGACATCGCGAGCAGCCGCCCACGCGTTGCTACTGCGGGCACGATTCGTTTGACCATCGCGGAGATGTGAACCACTGGCCTACCTCCCCACCAAGTACTTGAAGACGCTCTCGAGGTCGTCATCGAGAGGCTGAACTTCGGTCAGGCGAACGCCGGTGGTCTTGGCCGTGCCGGCGATCGAGCTGCGGAACGAACCAACGTCGTCGGTGTCGACGATCACGGTCGAAGCGTCGACGATCGTGAGCCCAGAGATGCCAGCGGCGGTAAGCAGTGCCCCGCCTAGTGCACGTGCGTTTGACGAAGTCACCCGGATTCGATGTGGGCGGTCGTCCATGAGCGCACGGATCTGGTGGAAGTCACCCTGGGCAGCCATACGGCCCTGGGCGATCACCATCACGTCAGAGCCAAGGCGCTCGACCTGGCCGCTGCATCGATCTGGCCATCGCCGCCGGTCCCGGCCAGTGGTCCTGCACCAACACCCCCGGTGCCGGCCCCAACGCGATGATCCTCTCCCCCGGCTAATTGCAACAATCGGTGTCAGACACCGATTGTTGCATCGGTGGGTTGAACGGCCCATGGGTGTTTAGGGCCGGTCGGCCGGGGTCGATGGGAGCGGATGGAGGCTTACAAGTTCGCGCTGGCGTTCTCGGTCGTTCTTTGCATGGTGGCCATGTTCGTGTGGCACTGGTTCTTGTCGCGCAAGCGGCTGATGCAGGATCTGCCGACCAGCGCCACCAAAGGTGTTGCGCTCGGGCTGAATGAGCTGGCCGGGACGGCCACGGCGTTCGAAACCGCAGTGAGCCCGCAGTCTGTCCACGAGTGCGTCTGGTGGAAGAACGAGTTCTACGAACTGGTCGGGAGCGGCAACAACAAGCGTTGGAAAAAGACCGGGGAGAAACAGGGCGGACCTCCATGGTTCGAACTGCAAGACGACCACGGCCGCATCATCGTCCGGCCCCGCAAGGCCGACGTGGTGGGCGAACATGTCTACGAG
>CAZHUR010000172.1:3626-5992 GCA_964535395.1 uncultured Acidimicrobiales bacterium | reverse complement strand
GTCGGAGCTCTTCAGGCGGGCAACCGCACCGTCGTGAAGCTTCACCAAAGCACGGGCGTCGGGGAGCAGGGCACGTCCGGCTCGGGTCGGACGAAGCGTGTGTCCATCGCGAATCAGCAGGGATTGCCCGGCCTTTTCTTCGAGCCGGATTACCTTTCGGCTGACTGCCGACTGGCTCATGTGCAGGTGCTTAGCCGCGCTCGTCATTCCTCCAGTATCGAGAACTGCTAGGAGCACTCGGAGGGATTCGACGTCTAGCTGCATGTATCTATGGTACCAGAATTGTCATGACACAACGGAATGAAAAGCATGCAAACATGTCGCTTGCGTATGGTTCCAAGTGTCGGGAAGATGACACTCATGATGAACTTCCCGAACTCTCCACGTTCTGTCAGTGCTGTTTCACCGTCGGTGAGCTGCACCATCCTGCATCCTGAGCCAGCTGTCGAAATCGACCAGACTCACACCGGAGGCGACGTTCCTGGTCCCACGCAAACCAGGGTCCTCGCAGCCCTAGGCGCTGTAGTCGGGACGGCAGTGAAGCTGTTGCGCACGGCGAGCCCATCCCAGACGATCATCCGCGACGCTTACGAAGATGGCATCAGGCCGCCGATTCCCTAGGTCATGGGCGCTTACCGTCTCGTGAGCGCGATTGCCCAGTGTGTAGCCCGACTGAGTTGGTTATGTAGCCTGTGCTTCGGGCAACGACGCCGCACGATTTAGGGGAGACCACGTGTCAGACACAATTCTCGACCGCCGCCAGTTCTACATCAACGGATCGTGGGTCGATCCTGCGGTCGCCAACGACTTCGATGTCATCGATCCGTCGACCGAAGACGTGGCCGCGGTTATCTCCCTCGGCGGCGAGGCAGACACGAATGCAGCGGTCGCAGCGGCCAAAGCGGCATTTCCGGCATGGGCGGCAACGTCGGTCGAAGAGCGCATCGCGTTGCTCGAAAAGCTCTACGACATCTACAAGGCTCGAGCAGCCGAGATGGCCGAAGCAATCACCACCGAGATGGGCGCCCCGCAAGACATGTCGGGGGCCCAGCAGGTCGGAGCCGGCCTTGGACACATTAAGAGCATCATTCGCGCCCTCAAAGAGTTCGAGTTCGAGCGTCCGCTCGGAGACCATGCGCCAGACAACGTCATCTTGTACGAGCCGGTTGGCGTCTGCGCTCTTATCACCCCGTGGAACTGGCCCATGAATCAGGTCACCCTGAAGGTGATTCCTGCAATCGGTGTGGGTTGCACGATGGTGCTCAAGCCGAGCGAGATCGCGCCCCTTAGTGGTTCGCTGTTCGCCGACATGGTTCACGAGGCCGGGTTCCCAGCCGGTGTCTTCAACATGGTGCATGGTGACGGGGTCGGCGTCGGCACCCAGCTATCCGGGCACCCCGGGGTTGACATGGTGTCGTTCACTGGCAGCACGCGTGCTGGTGTCGCAATTACCAAGAACGCTGCCGACACGGTCAAGCGCGTTGCGCTCGAGCTTGGCGGCAAAGGAGCAAATATTATATTTGCGGACGCCGGTGAGAAAGCTGTTAAGTGGAGCGTCGCTCGCTGCTTCAACAACACCGGCCAGTCCTGCAACGCCCCAACCCGTATGCTCGTCGAGCGCTCGATCTACGACGAGACTGTCGAGAAGGCACGCGAGGCCGCAGAACGCACTGCCGTTGGCGACCCGACCGAAGAGGGTCGCCATATCGGCCCCGTGGTGAGCGAAACGCAGTGGAACAAGATTCAGGGCCTCATCGCCAAGGGTGAAGAGGAAGGCGCTCGCCTGATCGCTGGTGGCCAAGGGCGCCCAGATGGGTTCGACAAGGGGTACTACGTCAAGCCGACGGTGTTCGTCGACGTTGACCCAGACATGACCATCTCTCGTGAAGAGATCTTCGGTCCAGTTCTGGCGATCACTCCATTCGATAGCGAGGAAGAGGCAATCGCCCTCGCCAACGACACCCCATACGGTCTGACCAACTACGTTCAGACCACGGACAAAGAAAAGGCTCAACGCGTGGCTCGCCAACTCCGCTCGGGAATGGTCGAGATGAACGGCCAACCGCGTGGCGCCGGCGCTCCTTTCGGCGGCTACGGCCAATCAGGGAACGGTCGCGAAGGCGGCGAGTGGGGCATTGAAGAGTTCCTAGAGGTCAAGTCGGTCTCCGACTTCTACTAGTTGACAGAAGACGGCAGCGGCTCCGCCGCGATTTTGCCGCCTTCTGTCAACTAGATCATCGTCCCCTTTGGGGAGCGTTCAGGCGCCACGCAGGCTGGGCGCCGGAGGCGGTGTTCAGGTTTGCGGCGATTCCCCTTCGGGGAGCGTTCAGGCGCCACGCAGGCTGGGCGCCGGAGGCGGTGTTTGG
>CAZHUR010000172.1:0-3526 GCA_964535395.1 uncultured Acidimicrobiales bacterium | reverse complement strand
CCCTTCGGGGAGCGTTCAGGCGCCACGCAGGCTGGGCGCCGGAGGCGGTGTTTGGTTTGCGCGGTTCCCACGCAGGCTGGGCGCCGGAGGCGGTGTTTGGTTTGCGGCGATTCCCCTTCGGGGAGCGACGAGTGTTACCAGGTTTGACGATGGAGATGGTCTGGTTTCATCCATCCGGTTCCCGCAAAGGTCTCTACCTGGACTAGGCCACGTCGTTTGCGTCCAGTGACCCAAATGTTTTGTGCGTCGTGTCTCAACCGCAACTCGCCAGAGCGGAGTTGAACCGGAACCGTGTCTCCGCGGTCGACGCCTTCAATGGTCGCCCAGCCCGATGTGGATCGGATGCGGAACAAAAGGAAGAGAGGGATGGTCATAGCGCCGATCAACCACATCAGCGAGACCTCTCGGAGATCCAGAGAGAGGATAGCCAACAGCGCATCTGGCACCTGCAGCGTCGGCAGTGGGCCCGACGTTTCGCTGTCATTGCCCGGATCGGTGAGAGCGAGGTCGAGTTCGATGTCGTCGATTCTGCTCGTGCCGCTGTCGGAGAGCACCACTACCGTGGCAGTTGCCTCGCTGCTCGTAGACCCATCGGTGACGATGTAGGTGAACGTTATGGAGCTGGTGGTCTCGCCGGTTGAGAGAACGATCTGGTCACCGTCGATTTCGACCGTTCCGCTCGATGGTTGGGTCACCTCCAGGATCTGCAACTGGTCGCTCGCGTTGGTTCGTTGATCGTTCTGCACTACCGACAACGTATGGGTTCCCCTTTGAACAACGAAGGTGTCGTCTATGGCCTCGAGCCGGCTTCCTACCGGAGGCGGGACGGTGGGAGTGGGTGGCGGTGCGGTAATGACCGTCTGCTCTGTTGGTCCGCTTGCGGTATCGGGCGCCGGCGTTGTGGGCTCATCAACAGGAGGCTGGGTTGTGCTGGTCGTTGCTGGGGCAACGGTGGTCGACGGCGCAGTGGCGGCTGTTGTCGTCGGAGCTCTGGTGGTCGCTGGTGGTCTGGTGGTCGTTGGAGCTCTGGTGGTTGTTGGTGCAGTCGTGATCGTTGGTGCACTCGTGGTAGTCGTCGTGGTTGCTGGTGCAGTCGTGATCGTTGGTGCACTCGTAGTGGTTGTCGTAGTCGTTGTGGTCGTCGTAGTCGTAGTCGTTCCTGGCTCGGGCACGCCCACAATGAAGTTGACTATCGCCGCGGGAGAATACCCATCGGAATCTCCCGCGATGATCAGGGCAGTCCAATCCGTTTGGTCGGCCGGAACGCGTCCGTTTACAAAGCCGCTCGAGCTAAGCCGTACCTCGGCCGGCATTCCTGTCGCGTCCCATCGGAGTCCTTCACCGTTTCCGTCGACACCCTGGAATCGGTAGCTCGCCGGCTCGCCAGGTTCGACATAAACGTTGATCGGGTTAAAGACGATCGGCGAGACGTCGGTGTCTACGATGTTGACCGTTATCTGCTCGGTTGCTGTATTGCCCTGATTGTCCGTTGCGACAACCGTGATCACCGTTGACGAGCCTACGGCACCCGAAACAATGCCGGTGTACACAACGCCATCGGCGCTCTGCGAGCTGGAAAGCCCGGGAACAGACCCGCTGTGAGAATACGAGATGGTCCCTCCCTCAGGATCGAGGGCAACAAAGTTCATCGTCACCATCCTGCCCTGTTCGAGCCAAACCGAAGTCGGTGCAGCGATGATTGGAGGAAGCCCATTCTGGGATAGGGCAGGGCTGGCCGAGACGACGAGCACTGCCCCGCCAAGTCCGACCCAGACCACGGCGAGCAACAAGAGCCTAGCTATCGCCCTCATCGGTGGATTTGCTCGACGTGGCTAGCGGTAGGGGTCTCGGGACCTTCGGCTGTGGAGAGCGGCATATTCAACGAGTAGGTGCTGACGACCGGGCCTGGCTCGAATGACAGGCTGGCTCCAGCTGACTCCATTTGCTGGCCAATGTGGGCCCAGTCTGATTCTGAGAGCGAGTGATCCGTTGGAGTGTCATTGTGTTCGAGCACGACGGTGGCGACGGCGTCGCGAACTGCAACATTGAGGCGAATGGTTGTGCTGGCCCCGGCGGTCATTTGGATCAGGTCGGTGAGAGCGCTGCTCATCTTGTCGGCATCGATGACCACCACAATGTCGGGGGAGAGCTCGCTTCGCGGTGGGAGCGACAGGGTTGGGACCATTGCCGTGCTGACACTCCGGCGGACCATATCGACCAGACGCGTTGGTTGGCGAACGACCGTTTCGAGCAAATCGCCAGTCGTTAGCTCCCGATGGAGCTGTTCGACAGCCTGTGCCAGCTCTTCTGACTCTTGTCGTGCTGCTGCAGGCTCAGAAGATCCGAGGCTGTCCAGAAGCTTGACCGATCGCTGCCTAAGGCCGGCGACAGACGAGACAAGCTCGCCAGATGCGCTTAGAGATTCGGCTTGGAGCTCAACCATTTGTCGTTCCAATGACCGCTGCCGACCAGTGCCGCGCCGAAGCGCTTCCCAGACGTATAAGCCCGTAGCTGGAACGAGGAAGGCAATGGCGAAGCCCGCGATCGCCGCCACGCTATTCATCCGAGAGTTGACATCTTCCAGCTCCTCGATCAAAGCGGAGCGCTCTGTGGCTAGAGCGTTCGATAGACGCTCAAAGGAGCCAGCGACCTCTTCCAGCGTCATATCGCCGGTTGGATCCGCGAGGTGGATTTGTGCGGCGTCGACATAGATTTCAAGTTCTTGTCTGATCTCCAATGGCAGTGTCGGGTCGGCGACTACCTCCAGGAGGTTGGTTAATCCAGCTGCCGAAATGTCAGCAGAGTTGTTGACAACCGCCGCGGTGTCGAGCTCCGAAGCTGCTCTCCGAAAACCGTCGGCTGTTGTGAACTCGGTTTGGACAATCGACGCCACGCGAAGGGCTTCGCCGGTGCTGTGAGACGCCTGGGCCAGACGCGAAACGTCTCTAGCGAGACTGCTAACGGTAAAGATTGACGCAACGAGCAAGAGCATCACCGCTCCAACGACAGTCGCTAAGAACCACGCTTTGCGATACCAAGGTGGATTTAGGTGAACGTCATTGGTGTACGCGAGCGGAGTCCGCGTTGAGCTCGCCCTCATTTCACTGTCTCCGGTGTGTGCAGCCCCGCTTGAGGCTTCGAACTCCAGGTACAGAAACCGGAGCTGGCCTGCTTGGCTTTATACATTGCCTGGTCGGCTCGCTTCAGAAGTTCTCCTCCTGGGAGCCCTGGTTCCTGGGTCGCTACCCCAATGCTTGCGCCGACGTGGATGGTGGTGCCGTTGATGAGCATGGGTTGACGAATACTGTCTAAGAGGTCGTGGGCGACACCGGATGGATCGTTGGCCGCGGTCAGCTCTTCTGACGGTCCCAGAACAACGAACTCATCGCCGCCCATGCGCCCGACGATGGACGTGCTGCCAACCGCTTGCTTGAGACGCTCGGCCACGATCACCAACGCTTGGTCGCCTGCCTCGTGGCCGTGGGTGTCATTGATCGGCTTAAAGCCGTCCAGGTCGATGAAGAAC